>CAVEDI010000218.1:0-2171 GCA_963614405.1 Oscillospiraceae bacterium
CTCGGCCTTGCGTTTGTTGAGCGGTTCGAGCCCGAAAACGGATGGTTTGTTCTGCACGGTCCTGTTCATAAAGGCGGACCGGACCCTCGTTTTGTGCCCGACATGAGTTATCTGAAGCGCATGCCCGTCGATATTGAGTTTGCCGGACAGGGTGCGACCGACGACGAAAAGGTCCGCTATGCGTTAAGGCGCGAGCGATTGGGGCAACAATGGTTCCGCAAGCAGCTCGTTGCCGCCTATGACGGCCGTTGCGCGGTGTCGGACTGCGGCGTCAGCGAAGCTCTGGAGGCTGCGCATATCGAGAATTACTCGGGACCCAAATCGCAGGTTGCCAGCAACGGCATTCTGCTTCGGCGCGACTTACATGCTTTATTCGATGCTCATCTGATTTCGTTTGAGCCTGTTTGCGGTGAATATCGGCTGTGTGGATCGTACCTGTTGGATAAGACCGACTACGCTTCCTTTGCGGGTACGACGCTAAGGCAGCCGAATGAGCATCAGTGGCGACCCAATACGGTGTTTCTTGAGGCCCATCGCATTGAGTTCGATCGCTCGGAAAAGAAGCGTGAAAAGGCGGGGCTTCTGCCGTATTAGCGTATTTGGTTTTGGCATTCTTTGACGATCGTGTTGTTTGATCGGATCGCGTGGCGATGCAATCTCGCGCACGCCCGCCGGTGCATGCTCTTTCTGATTTGTATAGCGAGAGGGGAGCGTGTATGAGCTGGCGAGGCGATATTGCGATGGGGAAGTACGGAAAACTGCCGTGTGCCCTTATAGACAGCAATATGTTTCCAAGCGTAGAGGTTGATTGCGGGTCGTTTGTCGTCGCTTGCCCTTGCTGCGGCTCGCAAATACCGTGTCTTGACATTCGGTTCATCGATGCGTGCGACAGGCTCAGCGACGAAGTGAGAAAACGGACAGGCGTTCATATGCCGGTGTATCCGGAGAAATGCCCCGTTTGTGGCCTCGATATCGTGTACGACGCCGGCGACGAGGGATAGGTGATGCGGAGGAGCTGACTGTGAAGGCCCCTCCGTCCCTACAAATAAATCCCCTCACCGAGCTGCTTGTGGAACTCGGCGTGATGGTCGCGTGCCCAGGTAAAGAGCGCCTGGTCAAAGTCGGTACGCGTGGCCGGGACGCCAAAGACGCCGGCAACTTCGACGCGTATAAACTCCAGTGCCGGCAGCTTGTTGATGGCAGTGAGGGCAAACGGGGACGAGGGCTCCTCGAACAGATAGCGGCTGCCTTGCAGCGCGTCGCAACTGGTGCACGTGTTGCCGAGCGACGGGGCTTTGGAGGCTCGCGCGCCTACGGGCTTGTAGCCGCAGCGCTTATGAAGGTAGTTGCGGATCTCGCCCGGCACGCAGCCAAGAGCGGGCACGATGGCGAGTGCGTTGGCGTTGGCCGTGTCGATGGCAATGTGCCCGGCTTCGTTGGGCGCGTGCGCGATGGCGATGCTCTCGTCGTTATCGGCTCGATAGGGAATGCCGAAGGCCGCGACCGAGGTCTCTTTGTGACACTTCCAGCACTCGCGCTTGCCCAGTACTAGATATATATACGGCGCTGAGGGGTCGGATCGGTCAACACCGGGCAGCCACTCGGCAAAGGGCTCGGGGTTGACGCCGCTGGGTACATACCAGATCTTCTTGGTCCGGTCCCATTTGGCGCCCAGCGCCTTGGCTTCTTCTTTGTGCGAAAAGGGGACATCGAGCTCGGTGCGCATGGCGGCTCCTTGGTGCTGCAGGTGCAAGTGGCTCAAGGATACCGCAGGGCGCAGACATCGCGGCGTTTTGCCGAGAAGCTGCGGTGCGGAGTGATTGGTTATGCCGATGGATAGATCGACAAGTAGATGGTCGGCATTTGGCCAGTTGGGCGGTTGGAACTGCCAGCGGATTTGGCGACATAAAACAAAACAGCCCAGAGGACATAGCCTCTGAGCTGCGAACATTTGGTGGGCGTTAGAAGATTTGAACTTCTGACCTCTTCCGTGTCAGGGAAGCGCTCTCCCCCTGAGCTAAACGCCCGATCAAGGGTGCGCAAGCGCGCAAGGAATAATATAACGGAGCCTGAACTCGGTGGCAAGAACATTTTTAAAAATCGCTTACATTGTGGAACCTTGATTATCAACTTTATCCGAACACCTCCCACATTCATCCGCACATGTGCGG
>CAVEDI010000219.1:0-10361 GCA_963614405.1 Oscillospiraceae bacterium
ATATCTAAGGTGCTGTGCTCCGCACGGTTCAAGTCTCTTTATGGCAGTCCAGACTGATATAGGAAGCATCTATATCAAACTGTTATAAACGTATATTTTACGATGGTCATATGAGCGCTCATACTCTGTCCCAGTAAAGCAACCAATGCAAAGGGAGATATCTATGAGCACTTCGATTCAACCGAACGCGCCGTTTCGCGCCGATATCGTCGGCAGCTTTCTTCGTCCGCAGGCTGTAAAGGACGCCCGTGCCGCCTATGTCGCGGGTAAACTCGACGCTTCCGGCCTTAAGGCCGTCGAGGACGATGCCATTCGCGATTTGGTGGCCAAGCAGAAGGCCGCCGGCCTGCAGGTGATCACCGATGGCGAGTTCCGCCGCAGCTACTGGCACCTCGATTTTATGTGGGGCCTTAACGGCATTGAGCGCCGCACCTCACGCACGGGTTATATGTTCCATGACGAGGAGACGACGGCCGACACCGCCGTGGTTACCGGTCCCATTAGCGGCGAGAACCACCCGTTCGTCGAGCATTTTAAGTTCGTCAAGGCGCTTGAGGAGGAGGGCCAGGTCGCACGCCAGACCATTCCGGCGCCGATCCAGACGTTCTCTGAGGTCACGCTCGATCGCTGCGATGGCCAGCAGGAGAGCCTGCGCGCTGTCTATAAGACCGATGAGGAACTTGCCGACGCCATTGCAGCCGCTTATCGCACGGTGATCGCCGACCTGTACGCAGCGGGCTGCCGCAACATCCAGTTTGATGACTGCACCTGGGGCATCTACTGCGATACCGATTTTGTCGCCAAAACCGGCATGAGCCCGGTCGACCTGCAAAAGGTAAGCGAGCTGGGCGTGGCGCTCAACAACGCCGCCATCGAGGGCAAGCCCGACGATTTGGTCATCAACACGCACGTGTGCCGCGGCAACTACCACTCCACCTACGCTTTTGAAGGCGGCTACGACCCTATCGCTCCGTATCTGTTCGCACATGAGAATGTCGATGCGTTCTATCTGGAGTTCGACACGCCGCGCGCCGGCGGCTTTGAGCCGCTCAAGTACGTCGCTCCCGGCAAGAAGGTCGTGCTGGGCTTGGTAACCACCAAGGCGGCAGAGCTCGAGAACGAGGATGTTATCGTCGAGCGCATCCGCGAAGCCGCTAAGTACGTGCCGCTCGAGAATCTGTACCTGTCGCCCCAGTGCGGCTTTGCCAGCTGCGAGATTGGCAACAAGCTGACCGAGGACGAGCAATGGGCGAAGATCGCGCTGGTCAAGCGCATTGCCGAGCGCGTTTGGAAGTAACGCTAGCGTTTGCAGGTGGCGGCGCGTGCGAGGCATTGCGTATCGCGTACAATGGTTCGGATCGTATCGTTCGGGCAGGTTATCCGATATGCCTGATCGCCCTTCCATCATGAAAGGACATCCATGCCCCAGTTCTCGACGCCCACCGTATCTGAACTCGAGGAGACTGTCGAATAGTAGCTGCGTTCAGCCAAATTAAAAATGGCGTCCATGCGTGTGTACGCGTGGACGCCATTTTTAATGCGTCAGTATCCAGTGGATGCCGCGCGCCATGCGCAGGTCAGTTTGGGCAAAATGATTGCCGGGGTTGAGCTCCAGCGTTGTTGGGATGTCGCGCTCGATAAACAGCTCTTCCATCGCGCGCGTATCGTCGAGTACGTGCCGCATCATGCGGTTGGGCGTCTTGGTTTCCTTTTTACCGAGCGACAGATAGGCGGCGTCGGGCGTAGCTGTCATCGTGCGCTCGCGCGCGTAGTCGATAAAGCCGGGGAACCACAGCGACCCCGATGCACTCGCCGCGCGCTCAAAGACATCTGTTTGCCAAAGTGCCCACAGTGCAAAAAGACCCGCCAACGAGTAGCCGGCAACGCCGCGCCAGGCGGGCGGTTGCGGGAGCGATGATTCGGCCTGGGGGATTATCTGCTTCAACAACTCGTCAAGAAAACCAGCAGCCTGTCCGCCAAAGGGCTCGGCATCTCGTATAGTTCCGTCGCATTCCCAGGGGCTCAGCTCGCGATTCCAATCGAGTCCTCCAATGGCGACAAGGGTGAACGGCGGGCAGTCGAGCTCTCGGCAGCGCTCGTAGACTTCACTACCGTCGCCCATAACCACGGGGAGGTAGATGACGGGCGCGCCTTCCACACACTCTGAATAAACGGTTATCTGCTTATGATGCGCTTCCAAGGCAGGCTTCTCTCGGTGTTGTGATATTGACAGCCTCAATTGTCGCACGCTGACACGGGGGCAGACGCTAAAAGAAAGGCGCGGAGCCGCTCGATGCGATTCCGCGCCTTGTTGTTTTGCTTTAGCAGACTATGCCGTTACGCCACGAAGAAGTAGACGAGGAAGGCAAGGGCTGCGATCCACATGAGCGGCTTGATTTTGGAGGCCTCGCCCTTAAAGAGCGCGACGACCACGTAGGCGATAAAGCCCAGGCCAATGCCGGCAGAGATGGAGTAGGTGAAGGGCACGCCGGCGACAATCATGAACGCCGGGAAACCCTGCGACACGTCGGACCAGTCGATCTCGGAGGCCTCGCTCATCATGAGGTAGCCGACGTAGACCAGAGCACCGCAGGTGGCGGCGCTGGAAACGATGGTGACGATGGGGGAGAAGAACGCGGCGAGAATGAACAGCACGCCGGTGGTGACGGAGGTGAGACCCGTGCGGCCACCGTCGGCAGCGCCAGAGGTGGACTCGACGAAGGTGGTGATGGAGGAGACGCCCATGAAACCGCCCACAGCGGCGGCGGCGGAGTCGACGATCAAGATCTCCTTGATATTCTCGACGTTGCCGTCGTCGGTGAGGAACTCGCCCTGCTTGGCCACGGCCATCGCGGTGCCCATGGTGTCGAAGAAGTCACTCATGAGCAGCGAGAACGAGATGACGAGGAGCGCGGGGTCGGTAAGGACCTTGACGATGGCGGGCACGCCGCCGGCGTCGGCGATGGGGCCACCAATGCTCGAGAAGTCGAGCGGGGCGATGATACCGGTCGGAGCCTGGGTCACACCTAGGGGGATACCGGCGATGACGGCGACGACGATGCCGATGAGCAGCGAGCCGGGGACGTTGCGGCAGGCGAGGGCGACCGTCACCAGGATGGAGATGATGCCGACGATGAAGGTGGGGGAGGTGATGTCGCCCAGACCGACGAGTGTACCGGCGCCAGCGGTGATAATGCCGGCATCGCACAGGCCAATCATGGCGATGAACAGGCCCAGACCCACCGAGATAGCGTGGCGCAGAACCACGGGGATGGCGTCCATGATGGCCTCGCGCAGGCCACAAAGCACGAGCAGCAAGATGACGATACCCTCGAGGAAGATGACGCTCATGGCCACGTGCCAGTCACCGCCGCAGACGGTGGTGGTGATTCCGGCGATCATCGCGTTGACGCCTAAGCCCGACGCGCAGGCGAGCGGGCGGTTGGCGAAGATGCCCATGCAGATGGTCATGATGCCGGCGCCCAGGCAGGTGGCGCAGGCGAGCGCTCCCGCATCGATGCCAGCGCCCGAGAGCACCGCGGGGTTGACGGCGATGATGTAGGCCATCGCCAGGAATGTTGTCAGTCCAGCGCGGAGTTCGGTCCCGATTGTGGACTTGCGCTCGCTGACGTGAAATAGTTCGTCCATGCATACCCTTTCCTTGTTCGGCCCCGAGTTTAGGCCGATTGACACGAACTCACCTACTATAGCCCCTTTACGACGCTGTTGTTCCTCGCATGTTGATGTTCGGCGCTTTGTAGCAGACGGACGGTATTTTTCGCATGAAAATGTGTGGGTACCGTATACTTAAGCGGATACAACGACCCCTATGGAGGAACGTATGATTAAAGAGCTTTGCCACGACGAGGCTATCCTGTCCCAGCGTTGCGAGGTTGCGACCGTCGAGGACGAGTCGGTCGCACAGGACCTGATCGATACCATCAAGTCGCTCGACGATGCCGGCTGCCTTGCCGCTAACCAGATTAGCGTTACCAAGAAGGTTTGCGTCTACCTGGACGATGCCGGCGAGCCTCACGTACTCTACAACCCCCGTCTGGTGTTTGGCCTGGGCGCCAGCAAGATGGAGGAGAGCTGCCTGACGCACGAGGAGGTCACCAAGTCCACGCGCTATATCAAGTGCAAGGTCGCCTTTGATCAGATCGTCGACGGCAAGATGAAGGAGTGCTGCCGCGACTACGCGGGCTTTGAGGCACAGATGATCCAGCATATGATCGACCACTGTCTTGGAAAGTTGGTCTAAGGGGACCAAAGCACCGCACCTTGCCGCTCAATCGTCGCTCGCGTACCTTAAGTACGCTTCGCTCCTCTTTCGTGGCAATCTGCGGCACTTTGACCCCTTAGACGACCTGCGGGGTTAACTTGGTTGAGTTTATCCTGCTTGAATAGCCCGGGCATGACATTGTTGTCATGTCCGGGCTTTTGTGTTTAGCGCCTTTTTGTTTGGAGACAATGAAATTAGCAAGAACGTAAAGCTAGGAGGCGCTATGTGTACGAGTATTCGATTTACCGATAATTCTGGCCACATGTATCTGGGCCGCAATCTCGACTGGAGCTTTGACTACGGCCAACAGGTTCGCGTGATGCCGCGCGGGTTTCACATTCCGTATTCGTTTATCGACGACGCGACAGCGGCGCACGCGGTGATCGGTATGTGCATCGATTACAGGAACTACCCTATGTTCTTCGATTGCGGCAACGATGCGGGCCTCGCCGTGGCGGGTCTCAATTTCCCGGGTTATGCCGAGTATGCCGAGGACCCTGTCGACGGCAAGACCAATATCGCGGCCTATGAGTTCCCCCTGTGGGTGGCAGCGACGTTCTCGACGGTCGACGAGGTCGAGGCTGCGCTGCACGATACGGTGATTGTCGCCAAATCTGCCGGAGAGGGGCTGGGCGTGTCGCTGCTCCATTGGATTATCGGCGACAGCCAGCGCAGCATCGTGGTCGAGATGATGGCTGACGGCCTGCATGTATACGACGATCCGGTCGACACCCTTGCCAACCAGCCGACCTTCCCGTGGCACATGGAAAACCTGCGCACCTATATCACCGCCACAAGCGATTTTCCGCAGACGGCGACATGGCGTGGTGCCGAGCTCAAGCCCTATGGAGCCGGTGCCGGCATGCGCGGCATTCCGGGCGATTGCTATTCGCCGAGCCGTTTTGTAAAGGCGGCGTACCTCAATGCCAATTACCCGCAAAAGGAGAGCGAGACCGAAAACGTCGTTCGCATGTTCCGCTCGCTCGAGGGCGTGGTGATGATCGAGGGAGCGTCCAGGATGGGCGATGGCAAGTTCGAGAAGACTATCTACACCGGATGCTTTAGCGCGCGCACGGGCAATTATTACTACGCGATGTATGGGGATCCGTCGATTCGCTACGTGAGCCTGATGGATGCCGAGGGCGCGAGCCCCGATAGGCTCGTGGTTCCCGAGCCGCGCCGTTCGTAGCCGTTAGCTTTACTGCAATACAAGACGGCCCTGCATCTCTCGCGAGGTGCAGGGCCGCTGTCGTTGATTTGTGACGTCGCTAGAAGTTGGCGTCGTTGAGTTGTTCGCTCTCGAGGCCGTCGAGTTGTTGCTGTTCGGGCGTATCGGCGACGCTCTCGAGCAGCTCGGTGGGATCGACGTTCATGTCCCTACCGGCCTCGTTGCCGTTGACCAAGTCGTCCGAGAAGATGTCGACTTCCATTTCCTCGGCCTCTTCAATCTGAACCTCGAGCGGCACCTGGGTGCGCACGAGCTTAACGGCCGGGCGCATGCGGGCAAACAGCGGCACGTACTCGATGATGATGGCAGAGTTCTCGAGACCGTACCAGCGCGCCGGGCTTCCGCAAGCGCGGCGGACGGCGTACTTGATGGCCATCACGCGGTGGTCATTGCGGTTGATGTCCGTTTCGGGGGCAAGCATCTTGCGCAGCATGCAAAAACGGAAGTCGCCCACGTTGCCGCGCGTCTCGTAGATGGAGTAGGTGTGGTGCTGCGGCGGCAACTCACCCGAAGCCATCAGGTCGCCGACGATCTGACGCAGATAGGCGTTGACGCGCTGGTTGACCTTAAAGCCCAGGTCCAGGCGCACGCGGAACAGGAAGTCCGTGCCAAAGGTCTCAACGGAATATTCGTGCGTATAGGGCTCATCGGTGACATGCACGTTGATGAACCAGTATGCCTTAGCGCGCTTGGGATGTTTGTCCAGGATGGAATAGAGCACGTCGCGGTCGAGCGTGAGCGGATCGGGGCTGTTGGTGAGGAACACCAGGTTGTCGGCGAGCACGGGATAGGTCTCGTCATTGCGCAGGCGATTGAGCTGGTCGATGTACTTGGAGACGGGCAGCAGAATTGTCTGCGTGCGCTCGATGGCGGTGCCGCGGCGCCACACATACATAAGGCCAAACAGCAGCGAGGCCAGGAAGATCATGACGTAGCCGCCGTCAAAGAACATGGTGAGGCACGAGGCGAAGAAGCACAGCTCAATGGCACCGAAGAGCAGGGCGAAGACGCAGGCGCCCAGCTTGTGCTTGAGAATGCCAGCGATATAGCTCGTCAAAAGCGTGGTGGTCATAAGCATGGTCACGGTAATGGCGAGGCCGTAGGCGCTTTCCATGCGCTCGGAGTTCTGGAACAGCAGCACGATGAAGATGCAGCCGACCCACATGATGTTGTTGACGAGCGGAATATAGAGTTGACCCTTGGTGTCGCTGGGGTAGTGGATGCGCAGGTGCGGCATAAGGTTGAGGCGCGTTGCCTCGGATACCAGCGAGAATGAGCCGGTGATGAGCGCCTGCGAGGCGATGATGGCCGCCACGGCCGAAAGCACAATGGCAAAGGGGCGCAGGGGCTCGGGAAGCATCATATAGAACGGGTTAACGATATCCATCGCGAGCATCTGGGGGTTGGAGTTGTTGGCGAGCAGCCAAGCGCCCTGACCCAGATAGTTAAGGATGAGGGCCGCCTTAACAAACGGCCAGGATGCGTAGATGTTGGCCTTGCCCACGTGACCCATGTCCGAATAGAGCGCCTCGGCGCCGGTCGTCGACAGGAAGACGAAGCCGAGCACCATGATGCCCGAGTGGTTGATGGGCGAGAGCAGGAACATAATGCCGCGGATGGGGTTGAGCGCGCGCAAGATGGACAGGTTGCCGAGCATGTTGAACAGACCGGCGCCTGCCAGGAACAGGAACCACAGCGTCATGAGCGGGCCGAAGAGCTTGCCGATTGACGAGGTGCCGGCGCGCTGCATGGCAAATAGGCCGCAGATAATGATGATTGTGATGATGATGACGTTGGTCTGGCCGTCGCCCAGCAGCGCATGGCCCCATTCGATGGTGCGCAGACCCTCGATGGCTGTGGTGACCGTGACGGCGGGGGTGAGGATGCCGTCGGCAAGCAGTGCCGCACCGCCGATCATGGCGGGCAGAATCAGCCATGGTGCCACCTTGCGTACGAGGCTGAACAGGGCGAAGATGCCGCCTTCGTTGTGGTTGTCGGCCTTCATGGCGATTACCACGTACTTGACCGTGGTCACGAGCGTCATGGTCCAGATGACGAGCGAAAGCGCGCCCAGGATCATGTCCTCGCTGACGGTACCGATGCCGCCGTTGTTGGCGACGATTGATTTCATGGTGTACATGGGGCTCGTGCCGATGTCACCATAGACGACGCCGAGCGTTACGAGCAGCATGCCAGCGGAGAGGGGGATGGCTCCGTGCCCGCCTTGCCCGTGCTGGTCTTGGAGGTTTGCCTCCAGTTTATTGTGTGCCACGAGGACTCCCTTAGACATCCGGTTATCTGTCTAGGACAAAAAACTTTATGCCGTCTTTATACATACAAGAGCAGTTTGGCACATCGGGTTATTTTAGACAATAATCCTCAGCTGGGGATTATTTATCTACGCAGGTAGTATTTCAAAGCAGGGGCTTTTAAGCACGTACTGTCTGGGCGATGCCAGCCTTGGCGTTTGCGCGTTTGCCGGCGAGTTCGCAAAAAATCGCGCCGCCGATGATAAGCGCGGCGCCCATCAGGCGGACCGGTGTTATGGCTTCGCCCAAAAGGACGGCCGAGAACACGACGGCCGAAAGCGGCTCGAGGTAGCCGACGACCGCGACGGTCTGGACGGGCAGCTTGGCGACGGCACTAAAGTAGAGCAGGCAACCGATGCCGGTGTTGACGACGCCGAGCATGACGACGGCGCGCCAATCAATACTGGCGGCGACGCCGGCGGACAGGAATGAGGGAGCGCCCTGCGTGATGAGCGTGAGGACCAGCGCGGTCACAAAGGCGGCGCTCACCTGGAGCGTGGAGTTCTCGAGGCCTTCGATGTGTGGCGCACCCTTGCTAGCGATGACCATCAGCGCATAGCAAAATGCCGAGGCGATTCCGCAGGCGATACCAGCAATGGGCATATTGCCGCCTAGACCTTGCGCTGCAATGAGAAAAGCACCGCAAGCGACGGCGATAAAGCCGGCGATTTTGCCGCCGGTCAGCTTTTCGCCAAAGATGAGCGGGGAGAGCGCCATGACAATGATGGGGCCGCAGTAGTACAGCAGCGAGGATACGCCGACGCCGATCGTCTGGTAGGCGCGGAACAGAAAAATCCAGCTGGCGCCCAGCGCGGCTCCCGAGAGGAGGAGGGCTACGGCTTCGCGGGGGCGAGATGGCGCCTGCAGCTTATGGCGTTGGGTGATGACGAGGATGGTGACAAGCGAGAGTGCGCCCAAAAACGTGCGTAGTAGCACGATATCGGAGCTCGGCAGCGCGATGGCAGCGGCGATGATGCCGTTGGAGCCAAACAATAGCAATGCTGCTAAGTATGTAAGCAGTCCGTTGTTCATGCGCTGACATCCCCTCTATATCCGTGCATGTTCACTATGGGTGAACTGGCTATAGAAGAAAAGCGAATATAATGCATAGATAACATGACAAAATCTCATGCATAGGTGGAGGGGTGCCGTGGAAACGAATGTTCAAAAGATGCAGGTGCTGCTGGAGACCGTGCGCGCCGGAAGCTTTACGCGCGCCGCCGAGCGGCTGAGCTATTCGCAGTCGGGCGTGAGCCGTATGGTGGCCGATCTTGAGGCCGACTGGGGCTTTAAAGTGCTTGATAGAAGCCGCGAGGGCGTAGTGCTTTCTGCCGACGGGCGGCAAGTTATGCCGGCGGTCGAGGCGCTCTGTGAGGAATTCACTCGCTTGCAGCGACGGGTGGATGAGATGCGTGGGCTCATGCGCGGCAAAATCTGCATCGGTACGTTTTCGAGCGTGGCGACCCACGTGCTGCCGCCGGTGATTGCGCACTTTCGCGCCGATCACCCGGACGTCGATTACGAGCTGCTGATGGGTGATTACTCCGAGATTGAGCAATGGGTGGCGGAAGGTCGCTGCGACCTGGGCTTTATCCCGCGTGAGCCCCGAGAAAACGGCATGGCATCGCGGTCTTTGGTGCGCGACGAGTTGATGGCGGTAGTACCGGCAGACTCTTTGCTTGCCACGGCGGAGGTCGTTTCTCTTGCCGATTTAGCCAACGAGCAGTTTATTCTGCTAGAACGCGGCACCGATGACGAGATTACGCCGCTGTTCCGTCGGGCGGGGCTGACGGTGTGCTCCAAGCTGTCGACCTGGGATGATTATGCGATTATGGCTATGGTCGAGGACGGCTTGGGCGTGAGCATTCTTCCCGCGCTCATCTTGCGCCGTTGTCAGTTCGATGTTGCCGTGCGTTCGCTCGAGGGACATCCCCATCGGCAGATCAACGCCATATATCGAACGGCCGATGTTTCGCTTGCCGCCGCCCGTTTTCTCGAATACCTCTAAACGTGTACACGTCATTGTTTGCTTTGGGCAGATCTCGGAGTCCGATACATTTTCTTATGAAATTGAACTTTCGAATGAAGCGCCGCGTTATACTGCTTGCTAAATTGAACCATGGTTCAATTCGTGTTCTATAAATTGAACTTTGCCAGCAAGGAGGTTCTAGTGGCCCAAGAGACGTTTAGCGATCGCCTGCGACAGGCTATGTCCGATCGCGACGTTCGCCAGTCGGACGTGATCCGCGCATCGGAGATGCTCGGCAAAAAACTCGGCAAGAGTCAGATGAGCCAATATGTGAGCGGCAAGACGATCCCGCGGCGCGATGTGGCCGAGCTGCTCGCCCGTATTTTGGAGGTCGATGTTACCTGGCTGCTTGCCGGCGACGCCGATCAAGGCGAGGCATCATCACCCCGCAACGATTCCAAGCCCGAACCCCATCCCTCAGCTCAAATTGCAAGGAGCACCACCATGCGTACTTTTTCTAAATCCACCAAGCTCGATAACGTCCTGTATGACGTGCGCGGTCCCGTCGTCGAC
>CAVEDI010000220.1:0-14096 GCA_963614405.1 Oscillospiraceae bacterium
AAAGAGAACCATCGCAATAGGAATAATTAGAATGTCTTTGTTCTTAAAGCGGCGAACGACACGACCCATTCCGCTCGTGATAGCGCCCGTTTTAGTAATAACCTGAAACGAACCGCCCACAATCAAGATGAATGCAACGACCTCAATTGCCTCTTGTATACCGCGCGTTGGAGCCTGAAGAACATCGAAGACGCCTTGTCAGAGATCTACTTCATCCCCGGTTTCCTCGTCAATATATGTCTTTTCACTCTGCTCATACGTACCTGCGACAGTGACTTCACGACCGTTCACCTCCTGACGCTGATAGGACCCAGAGGGAACAATCCACGTGAGAACAGCGAAGATGACCATAAGTGCAAAGATGATCGCATATACGTGCGGGACCTTGAACTGCTTGATGCCTTTCGAACTTTCCGCTGCCATATCTCCTCCTTCATTCCTTTTCCCATCTATCCAGCTGGCACCATAAATGTATGAGGTTGCTCAGCGGTGGTCGGCCAACCATCGCCATCGTGTCGCTTTTCACCTATGAACGGCAGCTAAAGTGACGTTATTAATCAATCTGATATTTAAAATTGATGTTATTTATCAATTACATACGTCTTTTAACTTTTCCGCAACACAACAAGGAACCTGCCTTAGCCTTATATAAAAACCAGCAGGACAGGAGACAGACATGCAAGGCGTACACATAACAAATGAAATCGGTCATTTAAAAGCCGTACTTGTCCATCGACCAGGAACTGAAACACAAAACTACCCTGATGCCGACTTCAGCCAAGTTTTCTCCCTGCGAAAATGGAGCGGTCGTTTTGACCTCGACAAAGCAATATATGAGCACGATTCCATGGTTCAATTGCTTGAGAAGCATGGCGTAGAAACCATTGAAATTAGGGACCTTCTCGAAGACTCACTTGAAACTGAGCCCCAATCACTTAAATGTTTTATTGATGACTACCTCCGTTGCAGTGGGGCAACAGGCAGAGAGTTCCTCGAGACAATAACCCAGCTGTTTGAGAACGCTAAGAACACCCAGGAATTGGTGAATATAGTACTTAACGGCATTCGCTTTGGAGACACTGAGCTATGTTCAAACCAGTCGGAAACACTACGGGCGCTCGTGCACGAGCAATTTGACCCCGCCTCGCTCTTGGTCAATCCCCTCAACACGCTTTTTTTCACTCGTGATCCTGCTGTGGTAGTCGGAGACGGCATCATCCTAAATCATATGTATTGGCCTGAGCGTGATCGTGAGGTCGCCTTATACCGGCAGATATTCACCCACCACAAGATCATGGGAGAAACCCCGGTATGTGATTTGAACAGGAGTAGTTACCATATCGAAGGCGGAGACATTCTTGTTATCAGTGCTAAGACATTATTAGTTGGAATCTCTGACCGAACTGAACCCGCCGCCGTCGAGTCACTTGCCAAAGAGCTCCTGACCTCAAATAAATTCCAGACTACCGAGCTAATTGCGATTCGAGTCCCCTCTGACGGGCTGCGTATCCACCTCGATACGTTCATAAGTAGAATTGATCACGACGCGTTCCTCATCGATCGTGAGATATGCAATGCCGTTGATGCATACAGCATTCAACTAAAACGATCCGGAAAGGGCCTTACGATCACTCCTATCGATCGCACGATTCCGGAAATACTCTCTGCAGCCTGTTGCGAACCAATAAAAGTAATTGACTGCGGAGGCGGGAATCAAACCGCCTACGAAAGAGAGCGCCGGAACAACGCAACGTCTATCCTTGCGCTCTCGCCAGGAAAACTATGCGTATATGAAGAAAACGTTTGGACCAACGAAGCGCTTGAGAAAGCAGGAATGGAATTATTCCCGTTATCCATTGACGAGCTCACCAAAGGCTATGGTGGCACAAACTGTCTATGCCTCCCTCTGTGGCGAGAGGATCTATAGCCATGGGCTTCGGGGCAAATATTCGTAAACTCCGCACCATGGAGCATCTTGGTCAGGCGCAACTTGCAGAGATGTTGGGGGTATCTAAAGAGACCGTTTGTCGTTGGGAAAAAAGTCGGTATGCCCCCCGTGAGCGCCATATTGAAAAGTTACAAGCGCTCTTCGGTTGCACCCGCGATGAACTTGTTGGCGAGGAAAACGGTTTGGCCGTAAAGCTCGCAAATAAAAGAATCGTCACCGACGAAGACCCTGCTATCCACGAAATGGAGGGCGCATTTCCCGTCATCGATATCGAATCGCAAAAGCGCCGCATCACGCACAGCCAACAAAATGCTTGCGCGCCTGTAGACGTAGCCAAGCGTCACCCACATAGCGTTTTCGTTAAAATCAAAGGTGACGAAATGTCCCGCATTTACCCTCCCGGCAGCTTACTACTTGTCGATACCACCGCAAAGCCTTGGAACGGCTGTGCTGTATTGGCGCTCGCAGACGGTAAAACACCGGTAATTAGGCGATTTGCAGAAGGAAACGACATGATTGTGCTGTCGTCCCATTCATATGCAACAGCAAGTCCGGATCTGATGTTTAACAAACGGAGGATTAGAATCATAGGAGTCGTCGTTTGGTATCAAGCGAGCCACGATCACACGCTTAATTAAATCGACTTTCCCAAAAACGACCGTACCGCACAGACAGCTCAAAGCCCCAGCCCAAAATGAACTACTTTTTGGACGCTTTGCGCTCGTCGCGGATGCGGGCGCGGTCCATGGCCGCCTCGGCAGCCGAGAAGCGGCAACCACAGTAGTTCTGCCGATACATGCCCAGCTCGCGCGAACGGCGTGTCGCCTCGGGGTAATACGGACGAAAATCGCGAATCACCGGAGTGAGACCGCGGGCGGCAGCCAGACGCTCCAACACATCATTGCAGGTTTCGAACAACTGATACGGCGAGACGGCGAGCGTCGTACCCACAAACTCAAACCCACATTCCCGGGCCACACGGCACGCCTCGGCCAAGCGCAGGGCATAGCACGCACGACAGCGACGGGGCCGATCGGCACCCAGCGGTGCCACGCCGGCCTCCCAGCGCTCACGGTCCTCCCCCGCCTCGATAAGCTCGATGTCGCCTTCGGCACACCACCGGCGCAGCTCGTCCAGGCGACGCTGCCATTCATCGTGCGGCTGAATATTGGGGTTGGTCCAGCAAATCGTGGGCTCAAACCCCTCCTCGCGCAGCAGGCGGACCGGCTCAAGCGAGCATGGTGCACAGCACGCATGCAGCAACAACGACTTCATCGACATCTCCTCACCCAAAAAAGCGCACGCCAAAGGACGTATCCTCGCAGGCGACAATGCGGCGGTCGCGCAGGATCGTCCGCACGTAGTACCAGTCGCCCACGCAGCCCGAAAGGTGCAAACCAGCCGCCAGATAGCACAGCAGCGGATAGCCCGAAAACGCAAACCCCAGGGCAAACGCTGTCGTCACAACAACCGTCGGCGCCAGGCAAACTGCCACGTACCGCCGGCGCGAATACACAATCCCCTCGGCGCAGGCATAGATCATCGCCGTCTCGCGATTCGCCCCAAAGGTCACCTTCGCGCCCGCAGGCGCCAGCAGCTTAAAAAACACACCGTGCACCAGCTCGTGCACGGCAAATGACGCCGCAGAAACCGCAGCCAAGCCGACTATCCAGCCCACGACAGCCATCCAGCCGCCCGCGTCAGCCGCATCCAAGTCTGCAGGCCCGCCCAGCAGCATAAACACCGGTACCAAGCACACGGCAAACACGCCGACGACGACCATCCCCCACACGAAGCAAGCGTGCAGAAATTCCTCGTCCTCAAACGCATGTATGTTGGAAATCTCATTCATAGCATCTTAGGATAGCGCCCCTGCCACGTACCCGTCCGCATGTGCGATAATGTCGAACGATATGCACGAATTGACCACCGCGTCGCCAGGCCTTGCGCCCGGCCGCGCTCTCACCATATGCGAAGGAGTCCCATGGCATCCAAATACTCCATGAACGACCGTCCCAGCTGGCCTCGCCGCGCCATCGTTACCGCCGGCGAGCCCTATGGCAACAAGGGCCTTCACTTTGGCCACGTTGGCGGCGTCTTTGTCCCGGCCGACTTCTTCGCCCGCTTCCTGCGCGACCGTCTGGGCCGCGAGAACGTCATCTTCACCTCGGGCACCGACTGCTACGGCTCGCCCATCATGGAGAGCTACCGCAAGCTCAAGGAGAACGAGGGCTACGACAAGTCCATTAACGAGTACGTCGAGTCCAATCACTCCCGCCAAGCAGCGACCCTCAACAACTACAACATCAGCTGCGATATCTACGGCGGCTCGGGCCTTGAGCCGGCTGCGCAGATTCACAACGAAGTGACCGCCGAGATTATCGAGCGCCTGCATGAGCAGGGCACCATCTCCAAGCGCTCCACGCTGCAGTTCTACGACGCCAAGGCCGGCACGTTCCTCAACGGCCGCCAGGTGATCGGCCGCTGCCCCATCCAGGGCTGCAAGTCCGAGAAGGCCTATGCCGACGAGTGCGACCTGGGCCACCAGTTTGAGCCCGAGGAGCTCATCGCGCCCAAGAGCCAGCTCACCGGCGAGGTGCCCGAGCTGCGCCCGGTCGACAACCTCTACTTCGACCTGCCGGCCTACCTCGACTTTATGAAGACCTATACCGCCAAGCTCGCCCAGAACCCGCAGGTTCGCTCCGTGGTCTCCAAGACCATGGAGGAGTGGCTGCTGCCGGCCCAGCTCTACATCCAGAACAAGTTCCGCGAGGCCTTCGATGCCGTCGAGGATCAGCTTCCTGAGCACACCGTGCTGGAGCCCGAGGGCAACAAGAGCAGCTTTACCGTCACCTTCCCCAGCTGGAAGGAGCGCGACGATGCCCACGCGGTGCTCGCCAACGGTGGCGTGCGTTTCCGCAGCGGCAAGGCACTCGTGCCCTTCCGCATCACCGGCAACATCGACTGGGGCGTTCCGGTGCCCGAGGTCGATGGCGTCTCCGACGTCACCTGCTGGTGCTGGCCCGAGAGCCTGTGGGCGCCCATCAGCTATACGCGTACCGTGCTCGCACGCGATGCCAAGGCCGCCGGCGTAACCGAGGGCGTCGCCGCCCAGGATGCCGCCCTCATGGGCGAGCCCGCTGCCGACTCCACGCAGGTCCCCGCGCCCGCCTACCAGCACAGCTCGCTCGACTGGCGCGACTGGTGGTGCTCTGACGACGCTCAGATCTACCAGTTTATCGGTCAGGACAACATCTACTTCTACTGCATCGCGCAGACCGCCATGTGGGAGGCCCTGGGCTGGGACCTCACGCAGAGCACCGTCAGCGCCTGCTATCACCTGCTCTACATGGGCAAAAAAGCCAGCTCGTCCTCGCAGACGCCTCCCCCGCCGGCAGACGACCTGCTCAACCACTACACCTGCGAGCAGATGCGCGCGCACTGGCTCTCGCTCGGCCTGTCCGAGAAGCCGGTAAGCTTTAGCCCCAAGGCATATGACACGCGCGTGACCGGCAAGGACAAGGACGGCAACGAGGTGCGCGCCTGCGACGACAAGCGCGTTATCGACCCGGCCCTTAAGGAGAGCGCCCTTTTGACCGGCGTGTTCAACCGTCTGGCACGCAGCTGCTTCTACGGCGTCGCCGTCAAGGAGGGCGACGAGAGCCCCTACCGCAACGGCTGCATCCCCGCTGGTGCCGCTTCTGACACCGTGGTCGAAGCCGCCCAGCAGGCAACCCTTGCCTTTGAGCAGGCCATGTACAAGTTCGAGACGCACCGCGCGCTTGCCGTGTGTGACGACTACCTGCGCGCCGCCAACAAGCGCTGGAGCGACGCCTCCAAGGCCGCCAACAAGCTCGAGGGCGAGCCAGCAAACGCCGCCATGACGCAGGCCCTCGTCGACGCCTTTACCGAGCTGCGCGTGGCCACCGTCCTGATGCACGGCATCGTTCCGGCCGGCTGCGAGCTCATCTGCGAGTACTTCAACGTTGACCCGGTCGCCTTCTTTAGCTGGGATAACATCTTTGCCTCCACGGACGAGTTCGTGGAGAGCCTGGGCGAGAAGCCCGGTGAGCACCGCGTGAAGCCGCTGCCCCCGCGCTTCGACTTCTTCAGCAAGCACGAGAGCCAGTACTAAAGCACGCCTGCAGCAACGCGCCCGGGAATGATTATTCTGGGACGGGGATTAAAAAATCATTCCCGGGCGCCACAGTACAGTCTTTTGTGACGGGGGTCATGGAATGATTTTTTAATCCCCGTCCCAGAATAATCATTTAGGTGGAAGGAAAGACGGATGTCCAAGCCGCGTCGTCGTAAGCAGAAAAAGCAGGTCAAGGCCGAGCTCAAGCTCAGGCAGTTTGCTGCCACCGAGCTTTCCGACCAGCTCGCCGCCCTTCCCTGCGCCGCCGACCTGCCGCGCTTTATGGTCGACACGGTCGCCGGCGCCTATGCGCCCGCCGATGCCAAGCTCATGATCGAGGGCTTCGGCGCCGCGGCCACACGCCCGGTCACGCTGCGCGCCAACACGCTCAAGGCGACCGCCGAGGACATCGCTGCGGCGCTCGATGCCGCCTGCATCGCCCACCAAACCGTTACCTGGTATCCGGACGCCTTTATCCTGCCCGAGGCCCAGGTTTCCGATCTGTGGGATCTCGACATCTATCGCGACGGAAAGATCTACCTGCAGAGCCTGTCGTCCATGATGCCGCCTTTGGTGTTGGGCGCCCAGGCAGGCGAGGACATCCTGGACATGTGTGCGGCCCCCGGTGGAAAGACGACGCAGATCGCCGCCCTCACCCAGGGCCAGGCGCACCTCACAGCCTGCGAGATGAGCATTCCCCGCGCCGAAAAGCTCGAGTCAAACCTCCATCGCCAGGGTGCCAAAAACGTGCCCGTTATGCGCATCGACGCACGCGAGCTCGACGAGTTCTTCCGCTTTGACCGCATCCTGCTCGACGCTCCCTGCACCGGCACGGGCACCGTCATCAGCGGCAACGAGAAAAGCCTGCACGGCCTGACCGAGCAGTTGCTGAGCAAGTGCGCCCGCTCGCAGCGAGCACTTCTGGACCGCGCCATGGGTGCCCTCAAACCGGGCGGCACGCTCGTCTATTCGACCTGTTCGATCTTGCCGCAGGAAAACGAGGACGCCCTGCAAGAGGCCCTCGACAAGCATATGGACTGCGAGCTCATCCCCCTCGACGGCACGCCAAGCGAAAGTGAAGCACGACGCACCCAGGAAGCTGGTGAGGAGCCGCGCATCGAGTCCAACGCTCTGACCGAAGCCATTGCCGCGGGTCAGGTATCGGCCATCGCCAACGACCTGCCCGGCACGCTCACCATTCCGCCTAGCCGCGACTTTGAGGGCTTCTACATTGCCCTGATCCGAAAACGCAGCTAGCGCACGGATCCAAAACTCAACAAGCTATCTCTGTGCGCGTTTGCTCTGCTGGTCGCGATGCTGTTTAAGCATCGCGCGCTCCTTGCGTTCGGCCCTTTTGCCCTTAATGGCCGTGACCACAAAGTAGATGACCGCGGCGGCAACGATTGCGGCCACACACAGGCCGATCGAGCCAAACATTGCTGTCAATTCCATACCGCGTCACCTCTCTTTTTAACGGGACTTTCAAGATAGCACCTCGATCCCCGCCACCACAGCTCCTTCACGTTCGCCTGCCCTTCGGTCTAACGGATGGCGCGGCGGGGAAAAATCAACTCGTCAAACGATTTAGCATTCGCAATTCCGGCTGCATCGCGCCGGCCGTCATCACATAGAATCGAGTCTCCATGGATACCCTCAACGATCTAAATGAGCGCGTCGACGCCTTCGTCGGCACCAGCTCCTTCGACACGCCTGCCGCGGCAAACGACCAAGCTCCCATCGATGTACCCGCCGAGGTTCACGAGGACATCGTCGCCTCGGTCGATTTCTCCGAGGTCGAGCTCGCAGACGAGTTCACCGAGCCCCAGGTAGCCGTGACCCCCAACGGACTGCTCCCCATGGAGCCGCTGCCCATCGACGGGCGTTTGCGCAAGGCGGCCCTTCGCATGCCCGACGAGATCGAGGAGGCCAGCGGCTTTACGCTCTTCGGCCGACGCATCAAGTCGCTCATTTACACCACCGACGTCGCGGTTATCCGCAACTCTAACGCCGATGCCGTCTTTGCGGTCTACCCTTTCACGCCGCAGCCCGCCATTACGCAAGCGTTGCTGACCGTCGCCGAGTGCCCGGTCTTTGTAGGCGTGGGCGGCGGAACTACGACCGGTAAGCGCTCCGTGCAGATGGCAGCCGTCTCCGAGATGCAGGGCGCGGCGGGCTGCGTGGTCAACTCCCCCGCTACTGCCGAGATGGTAGAGCACATCACCAACATCGCCGACATCCCCGTCATCGCCACGGTCGTTCGCTGCGACGACGATGCCCACGCCAAGGTGCGCGCCGGCGCCAAGATTCTCAACATCGCCGCCGGCAAGAACACGCCCCAGGTCCTACGCGAGCTGCGCGAGCACTATCCCAACCTGCCGCTTATCGCGCCGGGCGGCAAGACGCCCGAGAGCATCCGTGAGACCATCGCCGCCGGCGCCAACGCCATCATCTGGACGCCGCCTTCGGCCCAGCAGCTACAGACCGACATGATGCAGCGTTATCGCAAGATGAAGGAAGACGCCACACCTGTCATCTCGCGCGACGATGTGCCCATTATCGACCAGGTCGCCGCCGCCGAGGTCAGCCAGGTCGAGAACATGAATCCCGACGTGCCGATTCCCGACGAAGTCATCGAGCGCGTTGCTTCGATCCACGAGCGCGTCGAGGAGCATCGCGCCAACCGCGGCCTCAAGCCATCACTGCACGGCTTCTTCTTCCGCGGAAAGAAACGCTAGCCGCAACAGCAAGGCCTGCCCCACAAACGTGAGGCGGGCCGTTTTCGTTTGAACAATCATGCAGCGATGTGATGGGGCAAATTAATCCACGCGCTTGTCGCCCATAAAGAAGAGCGCCACCGTACCAGGTCCGGTATGCGAGCCAATCAGAGTACCGATGTCATTGATCTCAATCTTGCCTTTAAGCTGCGGAACCTGTTCCTCAATCAGCGCCGCAACTGCCTCGGCATCCTCGCGGCACGCCGAGTGCGACATGATGCACTTACCCGAATAATCCGCACCGCCCTGCACGTGTGCCATCATGGTCTTAGCCATCTCGGAAATCGCTCGCTTCTTAGTGCGAATCTTCTCACGTGGCGACAGCTTACCTTCGCAATCGACCGTCATAAGCGGGCAAATCTTAAGCGCCGTGCCGATGATCGCGCTCGCAGCCGAAATGCGACCACCGCGTAGGTAGCTCGACAGATCGGTCGAGAAGAACCAGTGGTGCAGGTTGAGTTTATGCTCCTCAATCCAAGCGGCCGTCTCGTCGAGTGAAGCCCCGCTATCGCGCACGTCGGCGGCATATTCCAGCAACAGACCAAAGCCCGAAGACGCCCCCAGCGAATCGATGACGCGCACCTTGCCGCCCTGGGGATAGCGATCCGCGAGCATCTGCGCCGCGACGCAGGCCGATCCATACGTGCCCGAAATACCCGACGACAACGTCAGGTGCAGCACGTCTTTACCCTCGGCAACAAACGGCTCCCAAAACTCCTCGTACTCACCCACGCTCACCTGAGACGTCTTGGGCATGGCGCCCGCGGCAATCTGGGCAAAAAACTCGTCCGGCGTAATCGACTGATACAGATCGTCCGTATAGACAGCATCGTCGATCTCGTAATGAAAACACACGACAGGGATATTGCGCGATTCAAAGAACTCCCGAGTTCGGTCGGCGGCAGATTCACAGGTCAGGACAAAATCACTCATATGAGGCTCCTTACTCATTGCTGCGCAAATTATCGCACAGTGAGCCTACATGCGGTACATATGTCCACTATTTACCAAATCGAACCAAAAATAGTGAACATCTTTACCACCATCGTCTCCACCGGCCCCACGCATAAATATCTGAAAAAACACCCTCTGTCGTCTCCACCCAACCGCCATATCTACCTCAACTAAATCGATTTACCAAACCGTTCAGCCGACAATTCAGCCGCTGGCGCAAAATCGAAACAAAAGCGGCGCATACTGATAAACGTTTGACGCTGTTTATCAGTTTTACCAACCCCATCGGAAGGTGTTTCATGGTCGCATTCGATCGCAATCCGCAAAACTTTAAGTATCTGCGCCTGCTGTCGAGACAGTTCCCCACCGAACAATCCGCATTTACCGAAATTATCAACCTCTCGGCCATCCTCAACCTACCCAAGGGCACCGAGCATTTTATGAGCGACGTGCATGGTGAGTACGAAGCCTTCATGCACATCCTCAACAACTGCTCGGGCGTCGTGCGCGAACATGTCGACGAGATCTTTGGCGACACGCTCTCCTTTGACGAAAAGGGCGAGCTGTGTACGCTCATCTACTACCCGCGCGAGAAGATCGACCTGGTCCGCAGCCGGCGCGAGGACTCGCCAACCTGGTACAAGACGATGCTTGACCAGCTCATCATGGTCGCTCGCTCACTTTCAAGCCGCTACACGCGCTCCAAGGTGCGCAAGGCCATCCCGCGCGACTACGCCTACATCATCGACGAGTTGTTGCACACGCACCCGGACGAGAACAACTATCGCGTGCGCTATCACGAGCGCATCGTGGAGTCCATCCTGGAGACCGCCAGCGCTGACGACTTTATCGAGTCGCTCGCCTCGCTCATCAAGCGGCTGGCCGTCGACCACCTGCACCTGGTGGGCGACATCTTCGACCGCGGCGGCGGCGCTGCCAAGATTATGGACCGCCTGCTCACCTACCATTCGCTCGACATCCAGTGGGGCAACCACGACCTGCTATGGATGGGCGCTGCGGCCGGTGAGCCCGCCTGCATCGCCACGGTACTGCGCAACAACCTGCGCTACGACAATTACGAGATCCTGGAGAACGACTACGGCATCTCGCTGCGTGAGCTTGTCGCCTTTGCCGATGCTACCTACACCGCCGGTGAGTCCATCACCCCGCTGATCAAGGCCATCAATGTGTTGCTCTTTAAGCTCGAGGGCCAGATTATCCAGCGCCACCCCGAGTTCGATATGACCGACCGTCTGTTACTCGACAAGATCGAGCACGACACCGGCACGGTCACGCTCGCCGACGGCAGCGTATGGCCGCTCACGACCAACGACTTCCCCACCGTCGATCCGGCGGACCCCTATACGCTCACGTCTCAAGAGCAGCACATCATCGACAAGCTCGTGTCCGAGTTTGTCACCGCCGATCACCTGCATCGCCATATCGATTTCCTCTATTCCCACGGCTCGATGTACAAGGTCGCCAACGGCAACCTGCTGTTCCATGGCTGCGTTCCGCTCAACGAAGACGGCACCTTTAGCAGCATGAACTGCCTGGGCACCTGGCACGCTGGCCGCGATTATCTCGATTTTTGCGACCACATCGCCCGCCGCGCGTGGCGCGTGGGCGACCGCGATGCCCTCGACTGGATGTGGTACCTGTGGATTGGCTTCAATTCACCCGCCAGCGGACGCCTGGTGCGTACCTTTGAGCGCGCCTATATCGCCGATAAGAGCACCTGGGTCGAGCCGATGGACCCGTACTTTACGCTTACCAAGTCGCCCTCGGTCTGCGATGACATCATGCGCGAGTTTGGCGTCGCGCCCATGGCATGTTCGCCGACCGGACACATCATCAACGGCCACACGCCCGTTAAAACCACCAAGGGCGAGCAGCCCATCCGCGCCGAGGGCAAGCTGCTGGTCATCGATGGCGGCTTCTGCCGCGCTTACCATCCCAAGACGGGCATCGCCGGCTATACGCTCATCTCGAGCTCGCGCGGCTGCCGCCTCAAGTCGCACCGGGCCTTTACCACCGTCGCCGAAGCGCTCACGCGCAACATCGACATCGAGAGCGAGACGAACCGTTTTGACGAGGCAGACCGTCGCCGCATGGTGAGCGACACCGATACCGGAGCTGCAATTCGCAGCCAAATCCAAGACCTGCGTCAGCTGCTCGATGCATATAGAAACGGTGCTATCGAGGAGCGCGCCTAGCACCACCCGCGGGGATTGGCTAAACTTGCTGAGTTTGTCATCCCCGCGGCGCTTCGGCGCCAGCTTAAGGCAGGTACCATGCAAAAGCTCCTTGCGCAGATCATGAAATTTGGCGTCGTCGGTGTCATTGCCACGGTTATCGACTTTGGCATTATGAATCTGCTCCACTACGGTCTGGGCCTCAACATCCTAATCGCCAACACCAGCGGCTTTATCATCTCACTCATCTTTAACTACCTCGCAAGCATGAAGTACGTGTTTGCGCACAAGGAAGGCATGAGCCGCCGCCGCGAGTTCATCATCTTTGTCGTGCTGTCCGTGATCGGTTTGGTGCTCAACGACGGCATCGTGCTGGCGCTCAACGCCGGCCTGGGACTCGAGGCCAATATCGCCAAGATCTGCGCCACCGCGCTTGTCATGGTCTACAACTTTGTGACCCGAAAAATCTTCCTGGAGGGCGACGAGACAAAATAGCTCGAAACCCCTGCAGCATTACGGCGCCCACGGACAACGCGCACTCAGCGCAGTATCGTCCGTGGGTGTCGCTCGTTTACGGGCAAATTTTCAACGTTTGCGGATTAGCTCTTGAAAATTTGGCGAGTTCATATAGTTCTTGGCAAAGACCTTACGTTTCCCTTGTAAAAGCTCTAAAGTATCCCCTGCTCGATTCATCAACGCATTGGATGTGATTACGTGCGCAAGGCGCTGGCACAACCTCATACCAAGCAGTTCCTCAAGTTTGCTGTCGTGGGTCTTATCTCCTTTGGCATCGACTGGGGCATGCTCATTGCGCTCGTCGAGCTGTTCCACCTCGACTTTTTGATGAGCACCACGGTTTCGTTTATCACGTCCGTCGTGGTCAACTACTGGCTCAGCATGAAGTACGTGTTCGACCACCGCGAAGGCATGAGCCGCAAGCGCGAGTTCACGATCTTCACCATCCTGTCGGTGATCGGCCTGGGCCTCAACGACCTGTACATGTTTGTGGGCGTCACGTTTTTGAGCATCGGCTACCAGGCCATGAAGGCCATCGCCACGTTCCTCGTCACCTGGTACAACTACTTCAGCCGCCGCTTCTTCCTCGAGGGCGCACGGTCGTAGTCGATTCACTATTTGCTTGAATGTATAACCGGTTGGAATTCCCGTTCCAACCGGTTTTTTGTTTGCTGAGAGACCCGGCGACCCAGTCCCATTCGCATGAAAAACGGGCGGTCCGGATGTTGGTCCGAACCGCCCGTCTGGCGCGCTATGTCGAGGCCTCTAGCCCGTTACGTAATACCAAACGACGTTGTCGCCATTGGAGAGAACGTAGTTACTGCAGGCCGTCATGGGCGTTGTGCCGTTGACGGAGTACATCCAGCCGCTCGTGCCGCCGTACTGTTTCTCGGCCAAACCACCAATCGCAGAAACATACGTGCCATACGACGAGCCATGCGCGTTGACAGAAAGACCCAACGCACACAGGGCATCGTAAACGGTAGCGCCTTCGTTAAAGGTGAAGGTGCCACCAGAGGACACAGGATTGCCCACAGCGCTCGATGTGACCGAAACCGTCACCGTGACGTAGTTGGGCTCCTGTGAGCCGCTCTGGCCGCCCGAGGAGTCGTTTCCACCATTAGAGGATGAGGCTCCATCAGACGACTGGCCACCGCCCGAAGAAGCACCGCCAGACACATTGGAAGTATCACCGGCTCCCGTATTTTGGGCAGCGGTTTTATCGCCAGGCTTCTTGCCGTCCTGGTCCTCGGACTTCTTGCTATCCGAGCTTTTATCCGATTCCTTGTTTGAAGACTCGGAATCGTCCTTGGCGTCGTTCGAACCCTTGGGCTCGTCTTTTGCATCATTCGAAGATTTGGAATACTTGGAACTGGCCTCGCCCGAAGCGGCAGACGAGCCAGACCCCTTGGAGTCCTTGGTGACGACGCTCTCCCCCGTCACGGTCTGAACGATCCAGTCAATGGACCAGGCGCCGCTCTCGGAAGGATGGACGAAGCCCAGCGAGACGACGATCAGAATGGTGCACGCGGCAGCAAGAACGCCAAGGATCGCCTTGCGACGAGAGGCGG
>CAVEDI010000221.1:0-2167 GCA_963614405.1 Oscillospiraceae bacterium
CAACTCATAGCTCTTGCCCCAGCGCGTCGCCTCGCCGGCGGCATTAAACTTCGTTGCCACCTCGGGGCCAATGTTGGGGATCACAAACGCCGCTACCACCAGCGGAAGCACTGCAAGCACGAGCAGCGCAATACCCATGTAGCCGGCTTTTTTGCCATATTTAAACATGCGCGTCGTCCTTACACGTTAAAGCGGAAGTGCACGACGTCGCCATCGGCCATGACATAGTCCTTGCCCTCAATACGCAGCTTGCCGGCGGCCTTGGCGCCCTGCTCGCCGCCGAGCTCGATGTAGTCGTCGTAGCCAATGACCTCGGCCTTAATAAAGCCGCGCTCAAAATCGGTGTGGATGACACCGGCGGCCTGCGGGGCGGTCGCGCCCTGACGAACCGTCCAGGCCTTGACCTCCATCTCGCCGGCCGTAAAGAACGACTGCAGGCCGAGCAGCTTGTAGGCAGCCTGAGCGAGCACGTCCAGGCCGGGCTGTTCCAGGCCCAGGCTCTCCAGGTAGTCGGCAGCGTCCTCGGGATCGAGCTCGGAAAGCTCGGCCTCGATCTTGGCGCAGATAGGCAGCGGCTTGACGCCATCGATGGGCGCCAGGTCCTCGTTGAGCATGTCCTCGTCTACGTTGGCCACATATAGGATGGGCTTCATGGTGAGCAGGAACAGGCCCTTGGCGGCGGCACGCTCCTCATCGGTCATCTCCATGGATGCGGCGCGCTTGCCCTCGTTGAGCCAGGCAAGCAGGCGCTTAGCGACCTCAAACTTGGGCATGAGCTCCTTGTCGCGCTTGGCCTCCTTCTCGAGCTTGGGCAGCTGCTTCTCAAGGGTGCCCATGTCGGCCAGGATGAGCTCGGTCATGATGGTGTCGGCATCGCCGGCGGGATCGACGAACTCGCCCGTGCGGCCCACCTCACGCATGACGTTGGGGTCCTTAAAGTAGCGCACGACCTCGCAGATGGCATCGGTCTCGCGGATGTTTGCCAAGAACTGGTTGCCCAGGCCCTCGCCCTCGTTGGCACCCTTCACCAGGCCCGCGATGTCGACAAACTCGACCGTAGCCGGCACAATGCGGCCGGGGTTGACGATGTCGGCGAGCTTTTGCAGGCGGCTATCGGGCACATCGACGATGCCCACGTTGGGGTCGATCGTGGCAAACGGGTAGTTGGCGGCAAGGCCGGTCTTTTTGGTAAGCGCGGTGAACAGCGTCGACTTGCCCACGTTGGGCAGGCCCACGATACCGATGGAAAGGGACACGACAGCTCCTTTTGGTACAGGTACTTCAAACTGCATAAGTATAGCGCCGCCGCAGCATCCGGGCGAATCCGGACACCGCGGCGGCGCAAATGAAGCAGAGATGCGTGAGGGTTCGAGACAGTAGTCCTTACTTAAGCTCGGGCCAGAAATCCTTGTTGGCCTCGATGAGCTCGTCCAGGATCTGCTTAGCAACGCTCGCCGAAGGAATGGTCTTGGAGAGCGTGAGTGCCTGCCAGAGCTTCTGATAGCTGCCCTCGACCCAAGCCTGGACAACGAGCTTCTCGACGGAAACCTGCTGCTCCATCAGGCCCTTCTGGAACTGCGGGATCGGACCCTGGCAGATCTTCTCAAAGCCGTTGGAACCGACGATGCAAGGCACCTCGACCATGGCCGTCGGGTCGAAGTTGGGCACAGCGCCATCGTTGGGGACGATCAGCAGGAAGCGCTCGAGCGTGTTCTCGGCCAGTGCGCAGGCAAGGTCGACGATGTAGTTGGCATGTACATCTGGCTCAAAGCCGCCGTCCTTGGCAGTACCCTTGGCAATGATGTCGCGGCAAGCGCCAAAGACCTTCTTCTCGCGGCCGTCCATAACCTCATTGGCGCGAGTGTAGTTGGGGTCAGACGTCTCGACGACATAGTCCGGGTACAGGTAATACTTGAGGTAGGTATTGGGAATCGTCTCGGGATCGACAGCATAGACATCCTTGGCCTTGCCGAAGGTGTGAATCCAGCTCTCCTCGACATGCTGCTCCTTACCGGCCTCGTGCTCGATGCCGTCCAGGTAGCCGTTCTTAGCCATGTGCTCCTTAATCTGCGGCATGAGGTCGTTGCCGTCCTTGTCGTAGATCTTGCTCCACCAACCAAAGTGGTTGAGGCCGTAGTAGCTATACTGCAGCTCGCGACGATCCTTG
>CAVEDI010000222.1:0-7423 GCA_963614405.1 Oscillospiraceae bacterium
GCGGGGCGCCCTGCTCGCGCACGTAGGCGAGAGCCGAAGCCTCGTCGGTAAACGAGCCGTAGGCTGCCGTCGGAATACCCGCGCGCTCCATGAGCTGCTTGGAGAACAGCTTGGAGCCCTCCATCTGGGCGCCCTCGGCACCCGGGCCAAAGCAGGGAATACCCGCCGCGCGCACGGCGTCGGCCACGCCCGCCACGAGCGGAGCCTCGGGGCCAATTACCACGAGTCCGCATCCGTGGCTCTGCGCAAACGCCGCCACGGCCGCAGGATCGCAGTCGTCGAGAACAACGTTCTCGCCGCAGCTCGCGGTGCCGCCGTTACCCGGCGCGATGTAGAGCTTGCCGGCGCGCGGTGATGCCGCGAGCTTAGCTGCCAAAGCATGCTCACGGCCGCCGCTGCCCAACAACAGGATGTCGATGGTTTGAGTGTCCGCCTTCAAGGGTGCCTCCTCTATGGATGAACGGCCCGCTCCGCGCGAGCCCTTTGCAAGCAAATATACCCCTCGGCCGCCCGTCCGGGCTGCAAAGGGGTATATCGCAATAACCAAATAGTCCCGATTACTTCCAGAATCGGTTGATAATCTGCTCGCGACCAGCGCCAACGCCAATGAACGTCACGCGGGTGTGTGCCAGATCCTCGATAAACGCCACGTAGTCCTGAGCCTCCTGCGGCAGCTCCTCAAAGCTGCGGCAGCCGGTGATATCGCACTTCCAACCAGGAAGCTCCTCGTAGATGGGCTTGGCGCGCTCAAAGCGAACCTGATGCTCGGGCGCGCTGGTATAGCGCTCACCATCGACGTCGTAGGCCACGCACACCTTGATGGTGTCGAAAGCCGAAAGCACGTCGAGCTTGGTCATGGCGATATCGGTGAGGCCGTTGACGCGCGAGGCGTAGTTGGCGATGGGGCCGTCGAACCAGCCGCAGCGACGACGACGACCGGTGGTCACGCCGTACTCGTAGCCCTCCTCGGTCAGCGTGTGACCGGCCTCGGACTCATAGGAAAGCTCGGTGGGCATGGGGCCCGAACCGACGCGGGTGATATAGGCCTTCATGACGCCCAGTACGCGGTCGACGTTCTTCATACCGACGCCGGAGCCGGTGATGGCGCCGCCGGCGGTGCAGTTGGAAGACGTCACGTACGGATAGGTACCGTGGTCGATGTCGAGCAGCGTCGCCTGGGCGCCCTCAAACAGCAGGTCCTTGCCCTCGTCGATCATGTTGTTGAGCAGCAGGCTCGTCTCGGTGATGTAGGGACGCAGACGCTCGGCCATCGGCAGGTACTCGTCGCAAATCTGGTCCACGGTGTAGGTGGGCAGGTTGTAGATGAGCTCGAGCTCGGGGTTCACACGGGCGAGAGCGGTCTCCAGCTTGTCGCGGAACAGCGTCTCGTCCAGCATGTCCTGCATGCGCAGGCCAATGCGGGCCATCTTGTCCTGATAGCACGGACCGATGCCGCGCTTGGTGGTACCGATGTTCTTCTTGCCGAGCTTCTGCTCAAAGGCGCCATCCAGATCGATGTGGTACGGCATGATGACATGCGCGTTGCCGCTAATCTTGAGGTTCTTGGTGGTGATGCCGTCGGCCTCGAACATGTCGATCTCCTCAAGGACAACCTTGGGGTTGACGACGCAGCCGTTACCAATCACCGACACGTGGTCAGAATACATGATGCCGGAGGGCACCTGGTGCAGGCCGTACTTCTTGCCGTTGACGACGATGGTGTGACCGGCGTTGTTGCCGCCCGAGTAGCGCACGACGGCATCGAAGTCGCCGGCGACCAGGTCGCAAATCTTACCCTTGCCCTCATCGCCCCACTGGGCACCGACCAAAACGGTTGACGGCATGTTTACTCCTTACATTCATGGACTGTCTACGCGCCACGCCGGCACGCAGAAGCACAAAACATTCCCAGTATACCCGTGCAACGGGCGCCTGTCCTACTCCTCGGCATGTGCCCCATCAAGCTCATAGAACTTGGTGGATGCCGGCAGGAACATCAGGTCGACGTCGCCGATCGGGCCCGAACGGTTCTTGGCCACGACGATACGCGTAACGCCCTCGTCGGGTCGATCGTCGCGCGAGGCCTCGGCCTCGTCGGCGGAGCGGTCCAAGAACATAACGATATCGGCGTCCTGCTCGATGGAGCCCGATTCACGAAGGTCGGAAAGCTGCGGGCGCTTGCCGGTACGGGATTCGACCTGACGTGACAGCTGCGACAGCGCGATGAGCGGGATCTTGAGCTCCTTGGCCATGATCTTCAGACCACGCGACATCTCCGAAACCTCGACAGTACGGCTCTCGGAGCGGCGTCCCGGCGGAGGACTCACCAGCTGCAGGTAGTCCAGAATGATGATTGCCTTCTCCTTGTTATGGAGCATTCGGCGGCTCTTGGCGCGAATCTCGGTCACTGTGGTGCCGGGCGTATCGTCAATCAGAATATCGAGCTTGGACAAGGTCTGCGTGGCCTCGTTGATATTGGCCCACTGCTCGGGGCTAATGCGGCCCATGCGGAAGTCACTGATCGAGATCATGGCGTAGGCGCAAATCAGACGCTGGGCAATTTCCTTGCCCGACATCTCCAGCGAGAAGAAGCCGACGGTATAACCAGCAGCGGCAGCGTTGAGCGCCAGGTTCAGAGCGAACGACGTCTTACCTACAGCAGGACGGGCGCCGATGATGATGAGCTGACCCTCGCGGAAGCCCATGAGCATGCGGTCGAGCGACGGGAAGCCCGTGGGCACGCCCGCAGCCTGGCCACCGGCCTGGCACACTTCCTCGGCCTCGTTATAGGCCTCGACCATAAACTCGGTCAGCGTCTTGTAGCTCGACTTGACCTCGCGCGCTGTAACCTTGAGCAGCTTGCTCTCGGCCAGCTCCACGACCTCTTTGGTGTCGGTGGGGGCGTTATAGGCCAGCGCGTTAATCTCGTTGGTGGCGCCGATCAGCTCGCGCAGCATCGAGTCGCGACGGACGATGGCGGCATGGTGCTGCCAGTTCACGAGCGACAGGGTCTGACCCATCAACTCCAAAATGTACGCTTCGCCACCCACGGCATCGAGCTTGTTGATGCTTCGCAGGTAATCGATCAGCGAGATAGAGTCGATGGGAATGCGGCTGTTATACATATCGACCATCGCGGTATAGATGGTCTTATGAATGGGGCGGTAGAAGTCATCGGGCTGCAGCTCGACCTGGGCCTCTTCGACCACCTCGGGCGATAGCAGCATAGCGGCCAGTACATTGGCCTCTGCATCTTGGTTTTGGGGAAGACCCAACTTTGAGCCGCGGTCCTCAACCGTCAGCCCGGTCTCCCTATCGTCATATGCCATGAGCATCCTCATTCATATCGCTTGCGAGCATCCATAGTATCAGCCACGGTCCCAAAACGCGCCGCGCGCCGCCAATCATCACCGAACCAAACGGATGAACGGTCCTGTATATAGGACTTCGACGCAACGTTCACCATGACACTCACTCAGCGCAAAAAACAAAAGGGCGCCCTGGTTTCCCAGAGCGCCCTTCTTAGAACAAGATTGTTGCGTTGCAGCAAATGCTACTCGGCAGCAGCCTCAGTCTCGACCTCGGCGGTCTCGGCCTCGGCGACCTCAGCGGCCTCCTCGACCTCAGCCTCGGCAGCGAGCTCCTCGGCGGTAACGCCGACGAGAACGACAACCTCGGCCTTGATCTCGCGGTACAGCGAGATGGCAACGGTGTGGGCACCGGCAACCTTGATGGGCTTACCGAGCTCGACGCGCTTACGGTCGATGTCCATACCGAGCTGAGCCTTGATGGCGTCAGCGATCATAGCGGCGGTAACGGAGCCAAAGAGGATGCCCTCGTCGCCGACCTTGACGTCAACGGTGACCGTCTTGCCCTCGAAGGCAGCCTTGGTCTCGTTGGCGGTAGCCAGACGGACGGCCTCGCGCTTGGCGATGTTGTTGCGACGCTCGTCAAGCTGCTTGAGGTTGCCCTTGGTGGCGGCAACAGCGAGCTTCTTGGGGAACAGGAAGTTCTCAGCGTAACCCTGAGCGACCTCTACGACGTCGCCCTCGCCGCCCTTGCCCTTGATCTCATCGAGAAGAATAACCTTCATGATGCGTCTCCCTTCTTAGCCGCGGTCGCGGTTGCCACGAGAGGAAACCACGGGGACGGTGTACGGCAGGAGAGCCATCTCGCGGGCGCGCTTGATGGCGTTGGCGATGTCATGCTGATGCTGCGTGCAAGCGCCAGTGACGCGACGGGGCTTGATCTTGCCACGGTCGGTCATGTACTTACGGAGAAGCTGAGTGTCCTTATAGTCGATGAACTCAGTGTTCTCCTTGCAGAACTGGCAGTACTTACGACGCGGCTGACGTGCAGAAAAATCATTAGCCATGTCAAAATACCTTTCGTTTGGCAACTTCGGCGAACCGAAGCCGCCTCTCACTCAAAAATAGGTGAACAACCCTTAGAACGGGATGTCCTCATCGTAGACGTCGACCGCGGGCGGCGTAGCCACCGGTGCGGCAGGACGTGCTGCGGGCGCGGGAGCTGCGGGGGCGTAACCGCCCTGATCGTAGCCACCCTGGCCACCACGGGAGCTCATAAACTCGATCTCATCGACGATGACCTCAAGCTTGCTCCGGCGCTGGCCGTCGCGCTCCCAAGAGCTGTAGCGCAGCTTGCCCTCGATCGCGACCTTGTTTCCCTTTGCCAGGAAACGGCTCACGGCCTCGGCGCGGGTGCCGAACATGGTGCAGTCGACAAAGTTGGGATAGTCCTCCCACTCGCCAGTCTGCGCGTTGCGGCGACGATCGTTCACGGCGACGCCAAAGGACAGAACCTGGGTTCCGCCGGCGGTGGCGCGCAGCTCGGGATCGCGGGTGAGGTTACCGGTGATGTTCACTCGATTGATGCTCATAACTCACTACTCTCCTCTTGGGGCACAAGCCCAGTCCAAAACGACAGTCTTACTCCTGGTCGTCGCGACGGACGATCATGTGGCGGACCACAGCGTCGGTGATGCGCAGGACGCGATCAAGCTCGGCGATCTGGGTAGGATCTGCGTGGAAGTTGATGAGGGTGTAGTCACCATCGGTGAGGTCGTTGATCTCGTAGGCGAGCTTGCGCTTGCCCCACTCGTCAACGGAGTCGACCTTGCCAGCGCCCTCAGCGATCGTGGTATCGATACGCTTCATAACAGCGAGACGAGTCTCGGGGTCGAGCGACGGGTCAACAAAGAACAGCAGTTCATAAGCCTTCATATTGTCACCTCCTCTGGGCAAATGTGGCTTCAGGTCGTGAAGGTGCGCCTGAAGCAGGAAAAGACTTGGTAATAATATCTTTCAACCTCCCAGGCTGCAAGAATATGCAGCTACAACCTCATGACCTCCACATATGCCCATACTCGCACGACGTTTCATGCGCATTCCAACCAAATGCCGACCAAAAGCTTGACGGATCTGTGGACAAGATACGGTGCCGTGGGGACAAGCTGAGCCAAGCCACAGGTCAACGGGCACAAGGCTGTGGTCGTAAAATGCATACCAGTGGTCCACAACACCACCCAAAGATTTTTATATTCATTGCCAAGTCGCTTATGAATACCCCTTTTGAACAATTGAGTTGATCAACCACGCTGGTCGGAAGCCGTTTTTTTGGCACTTCAAACCCCACTGCAACGCCAAGCGCGGCCGAGCGTTTTAAAAAATGCCAACTTTTCTGTTTGCACTTTGCGATTCCTCGTGTATACTGACTTTCGCATTTAACGGAGAGTTGTCCGAGTGGCCGAAGGAGCACGATTGGAAATCGTGTAGGCGTCAAAAGCGTCTCCAGGGTTCAAATCCCTGACTCTCCGCCAGTTAATTCCAAAGCAGGCCTTCGAGCCTGCTTTGTTTTTACCCCACGCGGAGGGGTGGCAGAGTGGTTGAATGCGGCGGTCTCGAAAACCGTTTGGCCTGTATAAGGTCACGAGGGTTCGAATCCCTCCTCCTCCGCCATTTAGATTGAGAGAGCTCCCGAGAATGGGAGCTTTTTTGTTATCGAAATACGTCTCGATCCCACGCTTCCCCAAACATGTACGTCACCCTCCAAAACCGACATTTTTCGACATCTTTGAAGGCTGACGTACACGTTTGGATTGAGTTCACGGGAGTGGCACTATTCGGAAGGTGCCTCTTCGTCTCGCATGCCCTTTAAGTTGCGAATAAGCGCCTTGCGTAGTTCGTTTTGCTCTCGCTGGTACCCGGTGTCGGTACAGCGAGGCATGCCGAGTGCTTCGCGAATGTTGTTCATGGCGCGGTGAAAGGCGAGCTGGCTGCCGAACTGAGCCGAAGTGAGCGTAACGATTCGATATCCCATTTGGGAGAGAACGGCCTCTCGCTCCGCATCTGCTCCCTTGCGCTCGAACTCATCGTGAAAACCGCCCTTATATTCGATACCGAGCTCCCTGCGCTTATAGGTAATGAGGGCATCGATTTTGAGTGTTCGGGCTTTTGTGCAATGCCAGAGACGTTGAGGGATCTCGAGCGGTTTGTTGAGTTCGATACCTCGGATACCAACGCCGCCTTCGCCTGTTGGGAGCGAGAGGGCAATTGCCGAAGCGGTCTCCATAGGCGAGGCCGAGTGATCGTAGATGTGCCTGAGCGCGAGCCGTGCACGTGTGGCACCGGGTTTGCCGGGGTGCCGATCGAGCAGTTTGGTTATTTCATCCTTGGAGGTAGTGGCTGGTTGCCCGGTATAAGGGTCGGCGGGATTGAGCCTCATGCGATAATCGCCGCAAACTTCATAGCCATATTCGAGATATTCGATCCTATCCATCCACTCGGCAGCGAGCACAAAGGTGAAGGCTTCGTCGGTGATGAAGATTCCGGGCGTCAACTCGTTAATATGCTCGTAGGGAAGATTTTGTCCAAGAATGTGACAAACGACGCCTTTGGTACGAATTCGCTCGAATTCGAATACAACCGCGATATCGATAGTCTTAAGCATATCGGACGGAATGCCGCAGTCGGTAAGAGCCTGTCGTATGCGCGCAACACGTTGCTGGGTTGAGATGCCTTGTGCGCCTATCTGGTAGTCGTGCCGCGCAAGAGACTGAACCAAATTCTGGGGTGCATGATGGACAAGCCATGCGGTTTTATGCGAAATGAGAACAGGGGTATCCATTAAGGGCCTCTCGCTCTGAGCCGGTATCCAACTCTTATGTCCGTTGAAGTGGGGAAATATACCGGATGTGAGTAAATCAACTCACTCATGCTGTGAGCTCAATCCAAACATGTACGTCCGCCTCCAAAGATGTCGAAAAATGTCGCTTTTGGAGGGTGGCGTACATGTTTTGGATCCCTGGCATTCCAGCAATGCCATGTCAGCATCCGCTGTCAACCGTTTACCGAGCAATAGGATCGCAATCGGCGCCGAACATGTACTATGTACGGGCATTGTC
>CAVEDI010000223.1:0-3834 GCA_963614405.1 Oscillospiraceae bacterium
TCCTCGCAGTATCCGGTTCTCAAGGTGCACGCCTGCGCGGCTGATCCGGTTCCACCGGGCCGCGCGGCAAGGAGACATATTGCCAGACCGCGAAGCTCTGTGGGACGTCAATTCCACTCTTCACAAGTCCTACACAACATATTGCTTTCTATAGGTAATAGAAAGACTGGTGCGGATCTTCCGCACGTATCAGATGATGACCCTTTGGTTCAGGAATATATAGAGATCGGTCACCTGTATGTGTTTATCTACCCGCGCTTTTAGCAATGTAAACCGCGCTTCAGATAAAAAGAGGGAGCGCCGCGCACAACGCGACACTCCCCTAGCGATTCAAGAGAATCTATTAGGCCTCGAGAGCCTTCTTGGCGATAGTAGCCAGCTCGTTGAAGGACTCGATGTCCTCGTAAGCCATCTGAGCCAGGACCTTGCGGTCGAGCTCGATGCCGGCAACCTTCAGGCCGTGCATGAACTGAGAGTAAGAGATGTCGTTCAGGCGAGCAGCAGCGTTGATACGAGTGATCCAGAGAGAACGAATCTCGCGCTTCTTGTTGCGGCGATCACGATACTGATACTGCAGGGAGTGCTGGACCTGCTCTTTAGCATGCTTGTAAGTACGCGAAGCGGCACCGTAGTAACCCTTCGCACGGTGCATAACGGTACGGCGCTTCTTCTTGGCGGCAACAGCGCGCTTAATACGTGCCATGTTCTATCAACTCCTAGACGGTAAAACGAAAAACGGGAACGCGAACTTAGGCGAGACGCGACTTGATGACCTTGCGGTCGGCAGCGGCGATCTCGGTCTCCTGACGGAAGCCACGCTTACGCTTGGTGGACTTCTTGCTCAGGATGTGGCTCTTGAAAGCCTTGGCGCGCATAAGCTTGCCGGTACCAGTCTTGCGGAAACGCTTCTTGGTGCCGCTGTGGGACTTCATCTTAGGCATGAAATACTCCTTAATCGGTTACAGAACACTAGTTACTTGGTATCGCTTGCCGCTTTATCCTCATCGAAGGCGCCCTTAATCGGGGCGAGCAGCATAAGCATGTTACGGCCTTCCATCTTAGGCTTGGACTCGACCGTAGCGTAAGGCTTGAGGTCCTCGGCGAGACGCTCGAGAACGTTAAGGCCCTGCTCCGGGTGAGCCATCTCACGGCCGCGGAACATGATGGTGATCTTAACGCGTGCGCCCTTCTTGAGGAAACGCAGAACGTGGCCCTTCTTGGTCTCGTAGTCACCAACGTCGATCTTGGGTCGGAACTTCATTTCCTTGACCTCGACCTTGGACTGGTTCTTACGAGCAGCCTTGGCCTTCATGGCCTGCTGGTACTTGAACTTACCGTAGTCCATGACCTTGCAGACCGGCGGCTCCGCGTTGGGAGCGATCTCGACCAGGTCGAGACCCTGATCGTCGGCGACGCGCTGGGCATCGCGGATGGCGAACAGGCCGAGCTGAGAGCCATCGACGCCAATCAAACGGCACGAAGATGCAGTGATCTCGTCGTTGATGCGGGTGTCATCAGACTTAGCTATTTTCCCTACCTCCATTCATAAAAAAATAACCCGGCACTTCTCAGCAACCAGGTCGTACACATAGACTTCCTCGATTTGAGGAAGGGAATCTAAGTTGTATGACCAGTCAGCTGCTCATTGGCGCCAAAAGGTGGGAACCCTCGGGTTCCTCTTTAGGGCATTGCGGGAACAACGCCTTGCGAATAATAACACGTACAGCGCGTTATCACATTACGTACACGAAAAAGGGGCCTTGACCCCCCTTGAACGCTCGCTTGCATGTATGGTGCCCGAGGCGAGACTCGAAGGGCCTTCGCTTCGCGAAGCCCCGGGCTTCGGACGCGCGGCGCCCTCGCCACGCTCCGCTACAAACAGGCCGCAGGCCTGTTTGCTTAACGCTTCGCGCGCTCACGCGAGTTCGGCACGAAAAAGGGGGCCGCAACCCCCTTGAACGTTCACTTGCATGTATGGTGCCCGAGGCGAGACTCGAACTCGCACGTTGTTGCCAACGGTGGATTTTGAGTCCACTGCGTCTGCCAATTCCGCCACTCGGGCACGTAATGCGTGAGTTAGTTTATCACAGCTTTCTACCGATTAGTCCGAAAATGGAACTTCGAGCATTTCGATGAGTTCGACTGTGCGGAGCATCTCGCGCTGACGGCATCCGCGACCGTCGACCGAAGCCTCACCCATCTGGTTATCGTAAGGGTCCTCGCGCATGCCGTCGAAAGAGGGCTCAAACTCTGCCTGGAATCGATTGTTGGCCACCATACGCCACGGGTCGAGATTGCCAAAGTAGTGACGGCGGCGCCACTCCTCCCCCATCCTGCGAGCAGAAGATCCAAATGACACGTCGGCGTTGAGCCAACCGGTCTGCGGCGTATAGAACTCTGCCCAGTCGTGCGACCCCACCGAATCGAGCGCAACGTACAGGCCGCTCTGCCAACGGGCAGGCACGCTCGCGATACGGCACATGGTGATAAACGTGAGCGCCATAACGCCGCAATCGCCGCGGAGCGAATGCGCGCAGTCATCGGCAATAGATCCCAAAAGCAAGTACGGCGGCTGATAGCGATAGTCGATATGCTGCGTCAGATAATCATAGATAGCACGAGCGCGATCGAGCGGATCCTCGAGTCCGTCAACAACACCGGCCGTCAGCTGCTGCAGATACGGCGTGAATGCAATGTGCGGACGGTCCTCAGAAATATCTTCGGGCAACGGCGCGTCCATACACGGATGCGACGGAAGCGCACCCCCATAAATATCGCGATAAGCGGCATTGATTTGATAGCGATAGGTCACCGAGAATGAGCGATCACTCGAAGAAGACCACGAGGCGGTACGCGCCGAAGCGTTCGCGGGAGCAACAGCACCCTCCGGCGTCATATCGAGAACCTCGATATGAGACTGTTGACGACAGGCGGCGGCAACGGGTAGCCAAGCGCGAACGGTCTCCCCCTCTAGAGCGCCGGGGACAGACAAGGACGCCTTAAGCGTAATAACGCGAGTCAATCCGTTTTGCGACTCCATCTCCTTGAGCATCTCGTTGCGCAGTGCTATTCCGTCCGTAGAATCGGGACGCATGCCGGGGACCTCTTTGGGATATACGCGAAGCGAATCGAGGAAGTTGTCGAGAACGAACAGCTCACCATCGATAAAGCGCCAGTCAATACGCTTACGGTCAATCAGATCGTTAAACTGCTCCTCGGTAAACTCAGGCCACTCCTCGCGAATCATCGCAATAGCTCGATCGCGCGACACCGAAAAATGAAGCGGCGTCTCAAGCATGCGATACCGCTCGGCACGAACGCAGGCAGCAAGCGAGGGATCGGGATTCTGCCCCAAAAGACGATCACAAGCCGCAACAGTCTGCGTCAAATATCCGGCATCCTTGAGTCGAAGAATCTCGGGCGGCAGTCCAATATCGAGATGACGAAAGTCATTACAGCAAACATCAACAGAGCAACCAACAGGACCCTCGTCAATAACCTTCCCATCCGAAGGCAACACATTAACAACAGCCATACTAAAACTCCAAGTCACTAGAACGCTTGAAGTCCATTGTAGCGAGATAAAAAAGAAAGCCCCAACAAGGGAGCCATCAACACCGCCGAACGGTACCTATTAAAAAGTGAATTCAGCCCAGTAACCCTGTAGCGAGTTAACGAAGGAGGCCCCGTTTCCCCAGAGCTGATTCCGTCGCGCGACTTCTGGTGAAGCCAGTAGCCACCTTAATTCAGACTCGTAACCCTGCGGCGTTAAACGAAGGAAGCCCCATTACAGTTTGAGCCGTCCGAAAGGGCGGCTCTTTTCCGTTGCACGGT
>CAVEDI010000224.1:0-9503 GCA_963614405.1 Oscillospiraceae bacterium
GGCAAGGCATGACCAGAAGGTCTATGCCTTGCCTTTTTCATGCCAACTTGTTCGCTCTGGACGTCGCTCGCTGTCCGTCCTCTACCTGCGGCGTTGCCTTGCTCCGGATGCGGTAGTCATTGGGGACGTTCTTAAATGACTGGTCAAAGGGGACATTCTTGCGGCACTTGGCACTTGGGGACGTTCCTTTTGTGCCGGCACTTTGGGACACTCCTTGTCCAGAGAGTGATGCAAGGGGCTCGTCCTTTGCTTTACTGAGATAAAGTGAACGTGTAGATTCGTAACCCACTCGCAACCGTTCTATGGCACGATATTGAACGAATGTATGCTATGCGCCCAAATCTTTTGGGCAGAGTGGGAGACAGTATGGTCAAGCTGTACGAGGACGGCATCTACCTGCGCGGCGGCAGCGAGGTTGTGCCTGCGGCCGAGGCCGCTGAGCGCGGCATTACGCAGACACCCGAGGATGCCAAGCGCGGCACCATCGCGTATTCGATCCTTCAGGCACACAATACGTCCGGCGACCCCGAGGCGCTCAAGATTCGCTTCGATGCCATGGCGAGCCACGACATCACCTTTGTCGGCATCATCCAGACGGCGCGTGCCTCGGGCATGGAGCAGTTCCCGCTGCCCTACGTGCTTACCAACTGCCATAACTCGCTGTGTGCCGTGGGTGGCACCATCAACGAGGACGACCACGTCTTTGGCCTCTCGGCTGCCAAAAAGTACGGCGGCATCTTCGTTCCGCCCCATATCGCGGTCATCCATTCCTTTATGCGTGAGAACTTCGCCGGCTGCGGCAAGATGATCTTGGGCTCCGACTCGCACACCCGCTACGGCGCCCTGGGCACCATGGCCGTGGGCGAGGGCGGTGGCGAGCTGGCAAAGCAGCTGCTGCGCGACACCTACGATGTCGCCTATCCCGGTGTCGTCGCCATCTACCTCACGGGCGCCCCGCGCCCCGGCGTCGGCCCGCACGATGTGGCGCTCGCCATCATCCGTGCCGTCTTTGCCAAGGGTTACGTTAAGAACAAGGTTATGGAGTTCGTGGGCCCCGGTATCGCGAGCATGACGACCGACTACCGCAACGGCGTCGACGTCATGACCACCGAGACCACCTGCCTGTCGAGCATCTGGGCCACCGACGAGGACACGCACGCGTTTTTGACCATGCACGGTCGCGGCGAGGACTACCGCGAGCTCAAGCCCGCCGATGTTGCCTACTACGACGGCTGCGTCGAAGTCGATCTGTCGAGTATCAAGCCCATGATCGCGTTGCCGTTCCATCCTTCTAACGGCTTTGAGATCGACGAGCTCAACGAGAACCTCGAGGACATCCTGCATGAGGTGGAGCTCGAGGCCGCCAAGATCGGCGAGGGCAAGACGCACTTTAGCCTGCTCGACAAGATCGTCGACGGCAAGCTGCACGTGCAGCAGGGCGTTATCGCCGGCTGCTCGGGCGGCAACTACGACTCCGTGGTCCAGGCTGCTCGCGTGCTCAAGGGCGCTAACACCGGCTGCGGCGAGTTCTCGCTGTCGGTCTATCCCACGAGCCAGCCCGTGGCACTCGAGCTTACACGCCGCGGCTACATCTACGACCTTATGGAGGCCGGCGCGATTGTGCGCACGGCATTCTGCGGCCCGTGCTTCGGCGCCGGCGACACGCCTGCCAACAACGGCCTTTCGATCCGCCACACCACGCGCAACTTCCCCAATCGCGAGGGTTCCAAGCCGGGCAACGGTCAGCTGAGCGCCGTGGCCCTGATGGACGCCCGCTCCATTGCGGCGACGGCTGCCAACGGCGGCGTCCTGACGCCGGCGACCGACCTGCCCGAGGAGATTTGGGACGAGGCCTGCGAGTACACCTTTGACGACGCGCCGTACAAGAAGCGCGTGTACTGGGGCTTTGGCAAGGCTGAGCCGGCCGACGAGCTGGTCGAGGGCCCCAACATCAAGCCGTGGCCCGCGATGGAGCCTCTCGGCGACGACATCCTGCTCAAGGTGTGCTCCAAGATCATGGACCCGGTCACTACGACCGACGAGCTCATTCCCTCGGGCGAGACGAGCTCCTTCCGCTCCAACCCGCTGGGTCTGGCCGAGTTTACGCTCAGCCGTCGCGACCCTGCCTACGTGGGCCGCTCCAAGGAGGTCGACGCGGTGGAAAAGCGCCGCGTTGCCGGCGAGGCAGCGGGCGACCTGGTGGCACTCGATGCCGAGCTTGCCAGCGTGTTTGAGGCGCTGACCGGCGCGGGTGTCGCGGCCGATGCCAAGGCGACTGAGTACGGCTCCATGCTCTATGCCAAGAAGCCCGGTGACGGTTCTGCCCGCGAGCAGGCCGCGAGCTGCCAGCGCGTAATTGGCGGCCTGGCCAACATCGTCCACGAGTACGCCACCAAGCGCTATCGCTCCAACGTGATGAACTGGGGCATGGTGCCCTTCCAGATGGAGGCCGAGCCCAGCTTTGAGGTGGGCGACTACGTCTTTGTGCCGGGTATCCGCGCCGCGCTCGATGGCGACCTGAAGGGCATCGCCGCCTACGTGGTGCGCGCCGATGGTGCGGTCGAGCAGATTGAGCTCTACATTGCCGATATGACGGCAGAGGAGCGTGCCATCGTCAAGGCTGGCTGCCTGATCAACTACAACAAGTTCAAGGCAGCTGCCGAGTAACGCACTTAATTGTCCGCCCGGGGCCACACCTTTCCCTCGTGCTCACGCGCTTCGCGAGGGTCGCCCGAGGGAAAGGTGTGGCCGGGGCTACCGCGACGTTCTCGTTGGGTCTTGAGGGGCGCTAATAATTGACCGGGACCACCACAAAGTTGCCTGCCCGGCGGGACCTTATTTCGATGGGGTCCAGGTTATTTCATCGTCAAATAGCCAAGTGCGTGACGAGCCACTGTTGCGCGCTGTCTGCGGATCGGGCTCGCAAGTTTGTTCGTAGGCATCTTCGGTACACCGATCCATAAAATCGACGACTGCCGTCTGGTCGCCCTCCATGACGTAGATTACGTCGCCATCCGAGATATAGACCCCCGGTCCTTCATTGTCCACGTAGCCGGGGTCGTATGAGACGTTGCACAATCTGCTCCCGTTTGCCGCATCGAGCTCAAGGGTCGAATAATACCCGCCAACCATTTGGCCATTCTTGGCTCGATATATTGCGGCGCCGTACCATCGCTTAAACGTCTTGCCTTTGAGTAAACTGGTTGCCTTGCCGATAAGCTGCTCATCTTGGGTATAGCGCGTGGCTCCAAGTTCGATTCGGGGATAGTTACTGACCCCAAGCGCTGCGGGCGTACCGTCGAAATCGACGGTGATTGAATCGGGTTTGATGATATCGGTGAGGATTTCGATGGGGTAGCTTACGGTTTCAACCGCCGCCTGCGTTGCCGAGGCAGGGAGAAATGCGAGATAGATAATGCCCACGCCGACTGCGGTAATTGCAAACGCTAAGACGAGCAGGCCGATATAGGTGGAGCGTTTCACGGCGGGTACCTCGCAAACAGTATGCATTCATTAAGATAAGTGATACCAGCTTACGACAATATTCAAAAGAAAGCGATCGGTCGAAATGACGGGGCGAAAAGGCCCTATTGGGCTTCGATTTGACCTCTAATAGAAGTATTTGCCCCACTCATTCTGGGCGTGAGGTCAATAATTGAGTCCACGAGTTTTGAGCGATACTCTTCTCACTAAACTCACTATTTTCACTATAAGCACTATAAATACGATAGGGGGACGACGAGAACAATGTGACGTGCGATAGCTAAGCCGTTTAAGCCGGACTTTGACCTTGAATCTCTGCCTCTATCTGTGCGAACGGGCTATTGTCGGTTCTCGATTCCATCGCTGCGTTCTCGTTGGGTCTTGAGGGACGCTAAGAAATGGACTTGCTTGATGCCGCCTCTGTTATCGGGGCGGCTTCTTTTTGTCGAAAACCGCCACAAAGGGGACAGGCGCCTTTGTGGCGGCTCGATTTGTCTTAATCTGTAACACCTTGGCCGCTAAAAGTGGGCCTGGTGTTACAGATTTAGATTTTCGATTCGGGTGTCTTCTGTTCGTCTCGATTTGTAACAGATAGAGCTCTATTTGCCGAGTAGATGTTACAGATTGAGACAAACGGGCGCCGCTGAACAATTCGTCTCGATCTATAACATCTGGAGCCGGAAACGGTCGATAGATGTTACAGATCGAGATAGTTAGGGGACGAGGCCGCAGCGGGTGAGCGTGCCTGCTCCCTATCACTTAATCACTCAGAAAATCTTATATATAGAGACTTAGATTTGTGTATAAGATCGCGCAAAGCTGGCAACAATACTTCTCGAACAACGTGAAGCCGCCCCGTAGGGCGGCCGCCCCAAGAGAGGTGATTCCATGAGAATCGATAAGCTAGCAATGACGTCGCGCGAGGCGCTGCAGACCGCCATGAGTACGGCTGCCGATGCGCAGGCCGGCGCGGTAGAGCCGATTCACCTGCTGTCCGCCCTGCTCGGTGCCGGCGAGCGCAATATCTCCGTGATCATCGAGCGCATCGGTGCCGACCCAGCCCAGCTCGCGCGCTCCACACAAGATGCCATCGATCATGCGCCCAAGGTTTCGGGCGAGGGTCAGCAGATGGGCCTGTCCAACGAGCTCGTCCGCGTCATCGAAAAGGCCGAGAAGAAGGCCACCAAGATGGGCGACAGCTTTGTGGTGACCGAGCACCTGCTGATGGCACTTGCCGAGGACAAGGGCGAGGCCGGCCGCGTTCTGCGCGACGCCGGCGTGACCAAGGAGCGCATCGAGCAAGTCTACGAGGAGCTACGCGGCGATGACCGCGTGACGTCTGCTGAGGACAAGACGCAGTTTGAGGCACTGGAACAGTACGGCCGCAACATCTGTGACCTCGCTCGCGCCGGCAAGCTCGACCCGGTCATCGGCCGTACCGATGAGATCCGTCGCACCATCCAGGTCCTGTCCCGTCGCACCAAGAACAACCCCGTGCTCATTGGCGAGCCGGGCGTCGGCAAGACGGCCATCGTCGAGGGCATCGCCCAGCGTATCGTGGCCGGCGACGTGCCGAGCACCCTGCGCGACCGCGACCTGATCGAGCTCGACATGAGCGCACTGGTCGCCGGCGCCAAGTACCGCGGCGAGTTCGAGGACCGCTTAAAGGCCGTGCTCAAGGAAGTGCAAAAATCGGAAGGCAAGGTCATCCTGTTCATCGATGAGCTCCACACCATCGTGGGCGCGGGTGCCACCGAGGGCTCCATGGACGCCGGCAACATCCTGAAGCCGGCGCTCGCCCGTGGCGACTTGCATGCGATCGGCGCGACCACGCTCGACGAATATCGCAAGTACATCGAGAAGGACGCGGCGCTTGCCCGTCGTTTCCAGACCGTGATGGTCAGCGAGCCCACCGTCGAGGACACCATTTCGATCCTGCGTGGCCTCAAGGAGAAGTACGAGATCTTCCACGGCGTGCATATCACCGATAGCGCGCTCGTGGCGGCTGCCGACCTCTCCGATCGCTACATCGCCGACCGTTTCCTGCCCGACAAGGCCATCGACTTGGTCGATGAGGCGGCAAGCCGCCTGCGCATGGAGCTCGACAGCATGCCGGTCGAGATCGACGCCACCACGCGTCAGCTCACCCAGCTGCAGATCGAGGAGCAGGCACTCATGAAGGAGACCGATGACGCCTCCAAGGAGCGTCTGGAGGCCCTGCGCCAGGAGATTGCCGAGGTCCAGGAAAAGCTCAACGTGCAAAAGGCCGGCTGGCTCAACCAAAAGAACGCCATCGACCACGTGCAGGAGCTCAAGGGGCAGCTCGACGAGGCCAAGAGCGAAGAGGAGCGCGCGACGCGCAACGGCGACCTGGGCCGTGCGTCCGAGCTGCGCTTCTCCGTGATCCCGGGCCTGCAGCAGCAGATTCAGGATTCCGAGGCTGCGCTCGAGGCACAAAAGCAGCAGGACGGCGAGGGCCTCAACGAGCAGGTGACCTCCGATGAGATCGCCGAGGTCGTGAGTGCCTGGACTGGCGTGCCCGTGTCCAAGATGATGCAGGGCGAGCTCGACAAGCTGAAGGGCTTGGAGGGTGAGCTGCATAAGCGCGTCATCGGCCAGGACGAGGCCGTCTCCGCCGTGGCCGCGGCCGTGCGCCGTAGCCGTGCGGGTCTCTCCGATCCGGACAAGCCCATCGGCAGCTTCTTCTTCCTGGGCCCCACCGGCGTGGGCAAGACCGAGCTCGCCAAGGCGCTTGCCGAGTGCCTGTTCGACGACGAGCGCGCACTCGTGCGTATCGACATGTCCGAGTACATGGAGAAGTTCAGCGTCCAGCGTCTGATCGGTGCGCCCCCGGGATACGTGGGCTACGACGAGGGCGGCCAGCTCACCGAGGCCGTGCGCCGTCGTCCGTACTCCGTGATCTTGCTCGACGAGATGGAGAAGGCCCATCCGGATGTCTTCAACGTGCTGCTGCAGGTGCTCGACGACGGCCGCCTGACCGATGGCCAGGGTCGCCAGGTGTCCTTCAAGAACACGATCATCATCATGACGTCTAACGTGGGCTCCAAGGCTATTGCCGAGCTTTCCGGCAAGGACGAGGAGGAGATGCGCCATCAGGTCGACGCGGCCATGGCTCAGACCTTCCGCCCCGAGTTCCTCAACCGTATCGATGATATCGTGGTGTTCCATCCGCTTGGCATGGCGCAGATCGAGAAGATCGTCGATATTCAGCTCGCCGACGTCCGTGCACGTCTGGCCAAGGAGCGCATGACGCTTGCCATCACCCCGGCGGCCAAGCAGATGCTCGCCGTGGGCGGCCTGGATCCGGTCTTTGGTGCCCGTCCGCTCAAGCGTCTGGTGCAGCGTGAGGTTGTCGATGCCATCGCAGCGGCCATCATCGACGGCACGGTGCGCGAGGGCGATCAGGTGACGGTCGATGTCGACAAGGACGGCGGCTTTACCGTCGTGTGCGATAACACGCCGGCGGCCACCTACGAGGTCCCCGACGCCGAGTAGATTTTGGGCCATGCCTTAAAATCTGCCAGCCGTCTCTAAACGCCAAGGGCGGCGGATCCAATCGGGTTCGCCGCCCTTTTTCGTGCGACAATCGATGATGTTGAGCGGATGCGATGCAAGGAGCTATGCAGATGAAAGACGAGATCAAGACAAGCGCGCCGGCGACCGATACCGCACCCGCCGCACCCAAGCCTGTGCCTAAGCCGGCACCCAAGCCGCGCGACCCCTACATCCGTGCCGAGAACGAGGACGACGACGGCTACGATCCCTACAGCGATCGCCGCCCCGAGCGCGAGCCAATGTTCGAAGCCGACCCCTGGCGCTGAGTGCCACCAAAAAGGCCACCAAAAAGTTGCGGTGAAATAGGGACTGTTTTGCGGTTTGACCAGCAAAAACAATCCCTATTTCACCGCAACTGCGTTGGGCGGCTGTCTTCGGGTCGGCTAGTCCTGGGCTTTGATACTCGGCAGCAGGATCTGCGCGAGGTAGTCGGTCTCGAGTTTGGTGGCGGCGTCGGCCTTGCCGTCTTTGCCGACCAGCACGTTCTTGATCTGGCTATAGGTATAGCGGTTGCCGGTCGTAAGCTCGACAAGCTCAATGGCCGTGTCCATGGGGTAGGTTGACACGGGGTTCTGCGTCCGTCCGTTGATGGTCTGGGGCACCACGTACGGATAGACGGGGCCGCTGGCATAGACGGTATAACCGTTGCCTAGGCTGACCGTGCCCAAAACCGTATCGCCTTCATCGGGCGTAAAGCTCTCGCCCTCGCGCACCGCGACGAGCGTCACGAGCGGCGTATTGGCGTCGTCGCCCAGATAGATGCATAGCGTGCTTCCGTTTTGCCAAGTTGCGACCTTGCCGTACCACTCGACGGGAATATCGAGCTGGTAGAGGTCGGTTGCCTTGTGGCGAGCGTCAGCATCACGGGACGCCTGTGCCTTTTGCGCGCTCACGGCATTGACGGCGGCGTCGCGCCGCGCGGTTGCTGCCTGCTGGAGCACTTTGGCAGCCGCGGCGGAGCTCGCACCGCCCTCCTCGGCATACTTGGCGGCGGCATCGATCTGGTCGTCAGTCACCGTGTCGGCCGAAGGCACCTTGAGCTTAAAGGTGGCCTGGGCACTTAAATCCTGTCCATCGCTCTTAACGGTGACCTGCGTCTTGGTGGTCGGGACGGTATAGATGGTGCCGTCGGCCGCGATGGGGGAGGCAGCGATGGAGAGCGTGTAATCGCCGGGCAGCAGTTTGATGCCGCGGCCGTGCTCGTCAACATAGAGCGTTTCGCTCACGGAGGAGCCGTCAGAATCCTGACCGCTCACCTGTACGGGAATCTTGGAGCCAGTGGAACAGTCGAGGCCCGCGGCATGCGCGCCAATCTGCACCGACATCATCGTGTGGGCATTGGCGGCGACAGCGGCAGCCTGCTCTTGCTGATATCCGTTCCAGGCAGCATAGCCTGCACCGCCGGCGACGAGCGCGACGGCCACGACACCGGCGACCATCAGATTGCGGCGCTTGGGCGACATCTTGCGATGGCGGACCTCGGCCTCGCGTGCCGAGGGAACGGACGGCAGGGGAATATCGCCCATGGCGATGGTCTCGTCCACGGCAGGAGCGGAGCCCAGGCCGGGAAGCTCGCGGGTCAGCGAATCTTCGGCCGGCAAGCTGTCGAGCAAGATGGTTTCCTCGCTCGTGTCGGATTCGGGCTGGTCGTCGGCCTCGCATTCGGTGTCTTCGTGATCTGCCTCATCTTCGGCAGGCTCAACGTCGTCTGCATCCTGATCATCGGACTGCGCCTCGGCTTCCGACTCATCCTGCACATCAACGCCCGAATCGTCAAACGCAATCTCATCAAGTGAAATCCGGTCTAGGCTCTCCAGGGCTTCGGCACACGCTTCTGCATCTTGGGCCGCATCCTCTTGGCCCATCGTCTCATCTTTCATATATCCCCCAAGCTCAATATCGGGACAACACTGTACCCAAAAACAGGACCCTATAGAGCCGCCTCATGATTTGAAATCCGATTTTATATATGCGCATGTTTTTGAATAGATGAATAGAGACGCAACGACAAAAGCCCCCGAAAAGCGAGCGAAACGCTTTCCGGGGGCTCTGCGAGGCATTGGATGAAAAACCTGGCGGGCGGGCCTATGCCCAGGCGCCAACAGCGACCAACATGTTACTCGGCGTGAGCGTAATCGACCTTGGCGCGACGAGCGGTGGCCTTCTCCCAATCGCTGGTGCCCTCAAAGACATCCTGCTTGTAGGGATTGCGACCGAGCTTCTTGGCGCGGTAGGCGATGTAGATGATCGCGGCGACGTTGGCGACCAGCGCGGCAATCGAGACCGCGGTGGCGGCGCCGGGGTCGAGCGTGGAGTGGGTCACAAAGATGGACTCCTCCTGGAAGTAGGGGAACACCTGGGCAAACATGCACCAAATGGCCAGCGTAAAGGCGCGGTTCTGGATCCAGCCGCCCTTGTTCCAGATAAAGGCGGCGACGGTGGGC
>CAVEDI010000225.1:0-5582 GCA_963614405.1 Oscillospiraceae bacterium
TGCTCGGTGCACACGTCCATCAGTATCATGTCCGGGCGCTCCTTAAGCACAACGTCCAAGGCATCCGAGGCGTCGGCGATCGCGGCAACAACCGTCATGTCGGGCTGGTCACCGACGGAGCGCGCGAGGCTCTCGCGCAAGATAGCCTGGTCTTCGACGATTAACACGCGAATCATGAACTTCTCCTTTGGACCGTGGCGCTGGAGGCGAGCGGGATGGACACCGTAAGCGTGAAGGGCGGGGCGGTGTGGACTTCCAGGCTGCCGCCCAGATTCTGTGCGACATGCCTCATACCTGGGATACCCGTTCCCTCGCGATACGATACGGGTGCAGGCGCGCCGTCGTTAGAAACGGCCATCCGCGCAACAGCACCGTCTTCCGACGTCTCCTGCCGCAGGCGCACATGGACCTGATGGGCCTGTGCATGCTTGGTGGCATTGGTCGAGGCTTCGCGGATAATCTGCAGAAAGGCTGCGGCGACACGCGCGTCGCTTGGCAGCTCGCCCTCCACATCGATCTGCACGCTCACCAGGCCAAAGGCATGGACGATATCGCCCAGTTGCTCTGCCGGTTCGGTGTCGCCCCCGCTGCGCAGATCGGCAGCGATTGAGCGCAGCAGCGGGTCGATCTGCTCGAGTGACTCGTCATCCAGGCGCCCCTCCTCCAGATAACGATGGAGGATGGACAGGCGCTGCCCGATCACGTCGTGCACGCGAGCGCGCATACGCAGATAGGCCGCATTGTCAGCAACTTTTTTGACTTCTTCGATCTGGGCTTGGAGCTCTTGGCCCGCAAGCTCAAGCAGGTGGTTGGCTTGCGCCAGGCGATCATGAGCATGCGCATACTCTGTTACATCCAGGCCGATAATGCGCTCGAAGAGGCGGCCCGAAACCATAACGTCATCGTGCACAAACAAGCGAATCTCGGCGGGAGAAACCTCGACCACCGCCCGCGCCTCACCAAAGCGGTCCAGATTAATCCGCACACGGTTCCTGCTGCTTTCGGGCATTTGCATGCTGAGTTTGCGCAAGTCGTTCCATGTACCGCTCATATCGCCTAGGTCGGTGGGCATATGAAGCTCCACCAGGTTTTTTCGCATGCAGCGGTTCATGAGCAGCGGACGGCCCCTCGGGTCCAGATACAGGATGCCCACGGGAATCACGTTGATGGTTTCGATCGTCGAGAACGCGGTGATATCCTCCTGGCGGTTGCGGACATCCATCAAGAGCGCCGCAATGGAGCGGAACAGGAAGAACGCTCCCTCTGCGATAAGGACAACGGTCCACGCCGAGCCCATGGCAAGCACCACCGGCGGTGTCACGGCGGCAACGAGCAACAGTTCGGCCAGCATGACGGGGCGACGATAGTGCACCATAAGCACCATGCCGTAGGCAAAGATCACGGCATTGAGCCACAACGCTCCGCCCATTGCCCTGGCGCAAACGTCAAGCGGCGCCACCAGATATGAGCCAGACGACGCGAACAAGATGAGCGCCGAAATAACTAGGTGAAGCACAAGGCTCGCCTCGTAGGCACAAATCACCTTACGGTTATAGGACGAGCGGCGCGATGCGATGAGCGGGACGTGGATCGTCTGCAGACACGCAGCCAGGGCAAAGACAACATCGAGCGCAACGATTTGGGGAAGAATGAGCGAAATCTGCATCGTCACTCACCCGCCCTCGGCATCAAGACGATCATGCGCAGCTGGCCGGGCTCGCCCTCAAGGCGGTATGCCACGTTGCGCCCTTGCAGAGCGCTTTCGAGCTCTTGCGCAGCGGGCGTCTGCGAAAGATCTACATCATCGTTGGAAAAAAGCGCGGCACGCAGCTCGACACTGCATCGGTCATGATCGCCCAAGTGATACATAAGCGCCGGATGGTCGGTGGTGTAGGCAAAAAACGCAAAGTCATACACGCAGTCGTACAGGGCGCTTACCGTACTGGCGTGCATCGGGCGCCGTATGGCGATAATCGAGGCGCAATCGATATCGATGGTGCGCAGGTCGCTTGCGAGCTCGTTAGCAATGAGCTGAATGCGGTCGCGATCAAAACCGCTCTCCCCGTGCTGTGCCAACGTGAGCGACCCCTTGCGCTTGCAATAGGCGACGAGCATCTTGGCGCGCTGCAGCATGCGGTAACGCTCGTGCGAAGACGATTCATCGGTCAACGGCGGTAGCGAGCTCAGCAGGTCGTACATCCCATCGAGCGCGCGGGCAAGCGCCTGGTCCACGTCTTGGACCAGCAAGGTCTCGGCCTCTTGGTCTGCCAAGTGCGTCTTAAGGTCGTAGTCGGCGGCGAGCAGCTCGTTTTGACGCTGCAGCTCCATGCGACGATGTGCCAGTTCACGGTTAAGCTCGTTGAGATCCGACACGTCTTGGGCAAGCAGGGCCGATCCGCCCAGCAGTGGAAAGGCACGGTACATCACATCGGGATCGGACGCCACGGCAAAGGCATGGGCATGCCCGTGTTCCTGGGCTCGCAGCTCTTCGCACACGCCCGCCGGCATTGGCTTCGACACCGGCGTGGCATAGACTTCCTGCAGGTCGCGCGTTAGAACTTTGAGGTCGAGCGGCAGGGTATCGAAAATGCCGGCGATGTCGTGATATGACGGAATGACACCGCAATCGAGACAGATTTCCATCGCCGCCACGCACAAGACGCAATAGATGAGCGAGAAGTTGAGCCTCCATGCCCAGGGCACACGCAACGCATATGAGATGGCAAAGAACGCGCCGCCCAGCAGCACGAGCGCCGCCGTGCCCGAGAAACGCTGGATGCGAAAGGACGAGGACCGACCAACCAGGATAAAAAAGGCCACAAAGTTAAAGGCCGTCCACACGAGGACGGCGAAATAACCCCAGCCGTACGTGTAATCGTTGCTCCAGGTGTCGCTTGTGCGGTCAAAGTGGAAGACCTGCTGGTGAAAATCGTTGGTGAGCACAAATCCGATAAGCAGGATAGCCACAATCCACAGCGCAGCGCAGTAGCGGCGACCCAGGCGGTGTTGCTCCAGGCCCGCAAGGCGCAGACCGCACAACTGGTAGAGCAGCGGAATGAGCGTCATGGGCACGTAGTACAGGTACCACAGCACGGTGGCATAGAACGGCGTGAACGACTTGTACTTGAGAATGACTTCGATCATCCACAGGGCGCAGATGGTGGCGACGGCAACAAGGCGGCGGCGCAGCACATAGTCCAAACAGCGCAGATAGACCGATACGCCCCAGATCGAAAATATAATTGCGGCGACAAGCAGCGGGAGAGAGCTCGAGTGGGCGAGCGCATCCACGACCTCTTCGGACACCTCGCTATAGGCGGGCACGGCGTTAGAAAGTTTGGGGTCGAAGGCGAACAGCGCCGGCAAGACTGCCAAAAGCATGAGGAACATCGCGGTGATGACACCGGCGATAGCAAAGACGCGGTGGCGGTACACCTGATGTGTTATGCCAACAAGGAATCTCGGCATGGCGAAGAGCCTGCCGCCCCTGGGATCCGCAGCCGGTGCGGTCCGGGCGGCCGCGTGGCCGATATGTCGCTCGCGGGTACCCATAGTGCTTTTAGTGTACCGACAGATGGGTCGAAAAAGCGGGCCGCATGTCCCAAAATCCGCAGACGGCAAGGCGCCCGGCGAGCATTAACTGCTCGCCGGGCGCCTTGGTTAGGAGACTCTGAAGTTAAGCGTCTCAACTTCTTTAGGACAGGTCCTCACCATTAGAAGCAATTACCTTCTTGTACCAGTCGAAGCTCTTCTTCTTGGAGCGCTTGAGGGTGCCGTTGCCTGCATCGTCGCGATCGACGTAGATAAAGCCGTAGCGCTTGGACATCTCGCCTGTGCCGGCAGACACCAGGTCGATCGGGCCCCAGGTGGTGTAGCCCAGCAGGTCAACGCCGTCCTCGGTCACCGCGTCGCGCATCGCGGCAATATGCTGGCGCAGGTAGTCGATACGGTAGTCGTCGTTGATGGAACCATCCTCCTCAACAACATCCTTGGCGCCCAGACCGTTCTCGACCACAAACAGCGGCTTCTGATAACGGTCGTACAGGTCGTTAAGGGTGATTCGGAAGCCCAGCGGATCGATGGCCCAGCCCCACTGGCTCTCCTGCAGGTAGGGGTTCTTGGCGCCGGCGAAGGCGTTGCCCTGGGTGCGCTCGACATCGGGGTTATCGGCACCGGCAGAGCAGCGGGTGCTGTAGTAGCTAAAGCTGATGAAGTCGACGGTGTTGGTGGCGAGGATCTCGCGGTCCTCGTCCGTCATGCCCACATCGATGCCCAGACGCTCGAGCTTCTTGACGGCATAGGCCGGGTAGTAGCCGCGGCTCTGGACGTCGACGAAGAAGTAATTGTCCTGGTTGTCGAGCTGCGCTTGGCGCACGTCGCCCGGACGGCAGCTGTAGGGGTAGTAGCTACCTGCGGCGAGCATACAGCCGATCTTGACCTCAGGATCGATCTCGTGAGCGATCTTGGTTGCCCAAGCGCTGGCGACGAGCTCGTTGTGGGCGGCCAGGTACTCGACGGCCTCCTTGTTCTCGCCTTCCTCAAAGACCAGACCGGCACCCATAAACGGCAGGTGCAGGATCATATTGATCTCGTTGAAGGTGAGCCAGTACTTCACCAGACCCTTGTAGCGGGTGAAGATCGTGGTTGCGAGGTTCTTGTAGAAGTCGATGAGCTTGCGGTTGCGCCATCCGCCGTACTCCTTGATGAGGTGAATCGGGCAGTCGAAGTGCGTGATGGTCACGAGCGGCTCGATGCCGTGCGCCTGGCACTCGCGGAACACGTCCTCGTAGAAGGCCAAGCCGGCCTCGTTGGGCTCGGTCTCGTCACCGTTGGGGAAGATGCGGGTCCACGCCAGGCTCATGCGGAAGGTCTTAAAGCCCATCTCGGCAAAGAGGGCGATATCCTCCTTGTAATGGTGATAGAAATCGATGCCGGTCTGCGCGGGATAGTAATAGCCGTCCTCGAAGTCGAGCATTTTGCGCTGGCCGGAGACCACCGCATAGCGCTCGGGGCCGTGCGGAGCCACGTCCACGTTGGCAAGGCCGCGACCGTCCACGTCGTAGGCGCCCTCGCACTGATTGGCGGCCGTCGCTCCGCCCCACAGGAAGTCATTACGGAAAGCCATGTATCGATCCTTTCGCACGCTGTTGTCATAGGCCCAGTATCCCTGCAAACAACGCGTCGCTCAACGGCAACGGCGCAGGCCGATACTTCTTTTCGCGCGCAGGCGCCCGGCAGCCACCCCGCCTGACACTTTTTGATACCCACCTGCCCAAGCCGCCACAAAGGGGATAGGCACCTTTGTGATGGATTGAGCCCGGTTTGTCTCGATCTGTAACATCTAGGCCGCCAAAATCGGGCCTGGTGTTACAGATCGAGATTGTTCGGCCTGTCCCCTGCAGTTTGTCTAAATCTGTAACAGGTAGAGACGATTTAGCCCGCTAGATGTTACGGATTGAGACAGAAGATTCTAGTCGCAGGCGATGTCGAGATTTTTGCCGATGAGGCCAACGTAGCCGCCTTCGGTTGCCTTGGGGCTGTCAGCATGGCAGAGGACCCACTTGTCGGCCTTCCAGTAGCAG
>CAVEDI010000226.1:0-6402 GCA_963614405.1 Oscillospiraceae bacterium
GAGCTGGTCGAGAAAGTGCTCGGGTATGACTTTGAGGGCTATGAGCGCACCATCGATAGCCACGTGAAGAATCTTCGCGCCAAGCTGGGCGATGATCCCAAGAAGCCCAAGTGGCTCTACACCGTCCATGGTGTCGGCTATCGCTTCGAGGCTCCGGCCAAGACCGATAAGTCGGACGAGAAATAGGGAAATCACATATGACACCTGCGCGCTTTGAAATCGGACAAAAGCACAAGCAGGAGAGCGAGGCGGGTTCCAAGGCTAGTTGGAACACGCCTCGTTCCGATTCACGGCCAACGATGAGCTATCCCTCGCGCATGGCACTTGCTTTTGCTCTGACATCGCTCATGACGGTATTGGTGCTGGTGGGCGTTGTCTCTGTTGTGTGGGGCACGGTCTTTTCGGATTACACACGCTCCAATATCGTCGAAATCGCAAATTCCGCTGCCGAGAAGTTGGCAACCTCATATGAGGAAAACGGCTCTTGGACCGCGGGAGAACTGCGCACGGTCGCAACGTCGAGTTTGGTTTCCGACGATCTGGGCATGCAGGTCGTCAATAAAAAGGGCGTGATCGTTTATGACGATTCCTGGCCCTCGGCAAGCGCCACCGCCGATGTACGCGAAAACCAGGCTACGACCGACGACACGAGCGGCAAGAGGGCATCGCATAGCCCGGTCTCGTCTGCTCCAACCGACTCCGATAGCGTTGCTAACGTCGAGATTGTAACGTCTTCCGGCGAGCATGTCGGACAGGTAAAGCTGTGGGCCATCGGCTCCGACGCTCTGCTCACCAAGGCGGACTCTGCGTTTAGGGAGAAGACCTTTAACGCCATGGCCCTCGCCGCGGTTGTTGCAATCTGCATTTCGGTCGTTATCGGATCGCTCGTGTCGCGCATGCTCACCAAGCCGATTCATCGCATCACCAGTACCGCAAAGCAAATCCGTGACGGCGACCTGTCGGCTCGCACGGGACTGCGCGGTGATGACGAGATCGATCAGCTGGGTGAGACCTTCGATGAGATGGCCACTTCGCTCGAGAAGGATATGAAACACGAGAAGCGCCTGACCTCAGACGTTGCACACGAGCTTCGCACGCCGCTTATGGCCATGCTCGCAACGGTCGAGGCCATGCAGGATGGCGTGTATCCCACCGACGATGAGCATTTGGAAACCGTTGCTTCCGAGACGCGTCGCCTGGCTCGTCTGGTGCAGCAGATGCTCGACCTGTCGCGCATGGAAAACAGCACGGCTCCGCTCAACCTTGAGCTGGTGGACATGGTTCCTTTCGTGCGTTCCATCGTTAATGCCCAGGAGCGCCTGTTTGTCGACCGCGATCTGCGCCTGCGTTTTGCGGACGAGACCCAGGGTCACGACGATGTCGTCGAGGCCGATCCCGACATGATCACGCAATGTGTTATCAACCTCATGAGCAACGCCATGCGCTACACCCCCGAGGGCGGTTGGGTCGTGGTGTCGGTGCTCAGTGACCGCAAGCACGTCAGCATTGCCGTTTCTGATACCGGCATCGGTATTGCCAAGGACGATTTGTCGCGCATCTTCGGGCGGTTTTGGCGCGCCGATGCCAGCCGCGCCCGCGAAGCTGGCGGCCTGGGCGTTGGCCTCGCCGTGACCAAGCAGATCGTCGAGCGTCACCATGGCTACATATCCGTGGAGTCGGAGCTTGGAAAGGGTACGACTTTTACAATTCATCTGCCCCGCGAGCACACGGCAGACGCGGCATCTACTACAATGGAGCACTAGCTTTTCGCTATTCGGTGAAGGAGGGGCCGCGTCCCTGCCGCTCCGAGTTTGCGAAAACATGCGGGAAAGAACCCGCATTTCTGTCGTATTTAGGTAAGGAGTGACTCACGTGACAACGATGGAGCGTCGTCCGGATTCCCGTGGCAAGGTTCGTGATATTTACGATGCCGGTGAAAACCTGCTGATGGTCGCCACCGACCGCATTTCTGCGTTCGACTTCATTCTTCCCGACGAGATTCCGTTTAAGGGAGAGGTGCTCAACCGCATCTCGGCATTCTGGTTCGATAAGTTTGCCGACATCGTCCCCAACCACCTCGTCTCCATCGACCCGGCGGATTTCCCCGAGGAGTTTGCCGAGTATCGTGACTACCTCGCAGGCCGCGCCATGCTGGTCAAGAAGGCCCAGACGATTCCTATCGAGTGCATCGTCCGCGGCTATCTGACCGGTTCGGGCAAGAAGACCTATGACGAGAACGGCACCGTCTGCGGCATTCAGCTGCCCGAGGGCCTGACCGAGGCCTCAAAGCTTCCCGAGCCGCTGTTCACGCCGTCCACGAAGGCCGAGATCGGCGATCACGACGAGAACATTTCGTTCGAGCGTTGCTGCGAGATCGTGGGTGAGGACGTCGCCGCGCAGATTCGCGACCTGTCTCTCAAGATTTACAAGGCCGCTGCCGAGTATGCCGCGACTCGAGGCATCATCATCGCCGACACCAAGTTCGAGTTTGGTGTCATCGATGGCAAGGTCACGCTGATCGACGAGTGCCTCACGCCCGACTCCAGCCGTTTCTGGCCTGCTGCCAGCTACGAGGAGGGCAAGATCCAGCCTAGCTACGACAAACAATTCGTCCGAAATTGGCTCAAGGCCAACTGGGATATGACGGGGGAGACCCCGCACCTGCCCGCCGAGGTCATCGATGGCACGTCCGAGCGCTATCGCGAGGCCTTCCAAATCATCACGGGCTCCCAGTTCACAAGCATGAAGGAGAACGCGTAAGTGAGTACCCGCAGCGCCACGAACAAGCGCACGCAATCCCGCGAGGTTACCGGGGTTGCGCGCAAGTCCGCCGCATCCGCTAAGCCCGCCCGTCAGGCAGCGAGCTCTGTTCACGTCGTGCCGGCATCATCCAAGGCACGCCGCAAAGAGCTCGAGAAGGGCGAAAACCTGGAAGGCCTTTCCAAGGAGGAAAAACGCGCCCGCAAGGCCAAGCAGCGCGCCCGCGAGGATCGCATCTACACGGTGTCGAATATCCTTCTCAAGCAGGATGAGGACTACACCAAGCGCCGCCGTATTTGGTGGGCTGTGCTCGCCATTGGCATGGTGCTCGTCGTGGCAATTTGGGCTTCGCTCTACTTCATTCCCGGCGGCACGGTGTCCAGTCCTGTTCAGATGGTCGGCATCGTTTTGTCCTATGTCATCATCCTGGGTGACTTTATCTACGACTTCGCTCGTATTCGTCCCCTGCGCAACATGTACCGCACGCAGGCCGAGGGCATGTCCGAGAACAAGCTCAACGCTCTTATCGAGCGCGCAGCTGCCGAGGAGGACAAGAAGGACTCCAAGAAGAAGTAGCGTTTGCATCCATACTTATCGCTAAGATATAAGGCGCGTCGTTTTTGCGGCGCGCCTTTTTGTTGTCCTATAGATAGATGGAGTGGCACATGATTCGAGCTGCCCTGACGGTCGAAGAAGCTCTGGAGGGCATGAAGGCCCTGGAGCCCAAGATTAAAAACTATGCGCGCCTGGTTGTCCGCAAGGGCGTAAACGTCAAGCCCGGCCAGGAGGTTGTCGTTCAGTCTCCGGTCGAGTGCGCACCCTTTGCCCGCGTGGTGGTCGCGGAAGCTTATGCCGCCGGCGCTGGCCACGTGACGGTCATTTGGGCCGATGATGCCGTGACGAGGCTCACGTACGAGCATGTCGAGAAAAGCTATTTTGAGCAGACGCCCGAGTGGAAGCGCCTGCAGCTGGATTCCCTGGCCCAGGACGGTGCCTGCTTTATCTTTATCGAGGGTGCGGATCCTGCGGCTCTCAAGGGTATCGATCCCGCCAAGCCCGCTGCAGCTTCTAAGGCAAGGAACACGCAGTGCAAGGTCTTCCGCCGTGGACTGGACTACAACATCAACCCGTGGTGTATCGCCGGCGCTCCGGTCGTGGCTTGGGCGCGCGAGGTGTTCCCGGGAGACACCGATGAGGTTGTAATCTATAAGCTGTGGAATGCGATTCTGCACACCGCTCGCGCCGATGGCCAGGACCCGGAGAGCGACTGGGAGCTTCATGACGCGGCGTTCGAAAAGAATTTGCACTTTCTGAACGACAATCGTTTTGACTGCCTGCATTACACCGCGGCAAATGGAACCGATCTGACGATTGGCATGACGAAGGGTCACGAGTGGGCCGGCGGCAAGGGCAAGACGCCCGATGGGCACCCCTTCTTCCCCAACATTCCCACCGAGGAAGTCTTCACCTCGCCTGATCGTATGCGTGCCGACGGTATCGTGTATTCGGCTATGCCGCTCATTCACCACGGTAACAAGGTTGATGATTTTTGGATTAAGTTCGAGGCCGGCCGCGTAGTGGACTACGATGCCCGCGTGGGCAAGGCGACGCTTGCGAGCATTATTGACACCGATGAAGGTGCCGCTCATCTGGGCGAGGTCGCGCTCATTTCCAAAAACACTCCGATCCGCGAAAGCGGCGTTCTGTTCTATGACACGCTCTATGACGAGAACGCTAGCTGCCATCTCGCGCTAGGTGTCGGTTTCCCCGAATGCATCGAGGGTGGGTACGACATGTCCAAGGAAGAGCTCCTGGAGCATGGCGTTAACGTTTCGAGCACGCACGTCGATTTTATGATCGGCACGGACGACATCGATATTACGGGCATTACGCCTGATGGACGTGAAGTTGTGATTTTCCAGAACGGCCAATGGAGTTGGGAATAGTCCCAGACCGTGGTACAATGCCACCCGCGGGCCGTTAGCTCAGCTGGCAGAGCAGGGGACTTTTAATCCCAAGGTCCAGGGTTCGAACCCCTGACGGCCCACCATAGAATAGAAAGCGACCAACTCCGGTTGGTCGCTTTTTTATTGCCGCGACACGGGTTCGAACCCGTCGGGGCGCGGAGCGCCGCAGCGGCCGCCTGCGGAGCAGGCTGAACCCCCGACGGCCCACCCAACGAAAGGAAAACAAAATGAAAACAGATAGATACGGAATTAGCGGCAGCACATTAAAGATAATAGCGGCCATTTCGATGGTTCTCGATCATGTAAGCAGGATCGTCCTGACCAATGGAATCATGACTCACGCATCGTACAATCAGATATCAGACGAGCAGTGGGCGATTCTAAGCGAGGCTTCGGATGTGCTTCATGTTCTTGGCAGAATTGCATTTCCCTTATTTTGCTTTTTAATGGTTGAGGGATTCCTGCATACTCATGACATAAAGAAGTACCTGCGAAATATGCTTGTCTTCGCGATCATTGCGGAGCCCATATACGATTTCGTTCAAACCGGGCAACTACTTGACCTTCGTCAACAAAATGTTATGTGTGAGCTCCTGCTTTCCTTGGTCTTTTTGATTATTCTGGAAAAGATACAAAGTCTTTCAAAATGGAAGAGGCACATCGCAGAAATTGCACTGATTGTTTTGACAGCACTGGCAGCTGAATACACTAAACTTGATGGCGGCGTGTATGGCATTCTGCTTGTGGCTGCATTCTATTTATTTCACGACAGCAAGGCCAAGATGTTCTTTGCTGCAGTATGCGCAGTGCTCCTTTCGTCATGCCATATAGTTGGCGGCGGATTTGAGTTTGCTACAGCTAATGTATTTAACCCTGATGTTGCTGCCGCGGTCGTCTCGTTGCTGCTTATCAATCTTTATAATGGCAAGCGAGGGCTGAAGCTGAAATACTTCTTCTACATTTTCTATCCGGCACATCTTGCTCTGCTTTATGGTGTCTCACTTATTGTTTTGAACTGTCTTTAATAACTCTCAAACAAGTCTCTGAAAGCAGAAACAAACTGACCCTAAGACTGCTTGTGAATTTCCGGAAGACCTGAGAGATGCGAGGACAGATAACGAGGGCTGCAGAAAGATGCTTCTCAGTTCTCTGGCGGATCGCATGTATCTGTATGAGGATCACTTCCAAACACTCATTAATAACAGTGATAAACACGGCAGATCCTCAAAACATGAGGCTGCGGAGGTCGAACGATGCTTCGAAAGCATGAATGGCAGCGAGAAAACGAGTTCGGAATCATCCTCTGGATGCTCCACCATAGAACAGAAAGCGATCGACTCCGGTTGGTCGCTTTTTTTGTTGTCGGTGCACGGGCTCGAACCCGAACTTCTCTATATATAAGAACGCTTGGCGAACAAAACCTGCCTTTTACCGACGGGAAACAAATAGCCGATGCTTTTGGAGTAAAGTGGCGCTCCAGAGATGACCGATGCCTTAACACCTATAAACCAGCTGGTCATCGCCAATATCAGAAGCTGCTGCTTCGAATACGGCCTCAGCGAAGCAACTGAGGGTTCTATTTATTTGTGAACAAAATATGGAGTGCCAGATTCCCGCCCACGGGGCCCCTCCGGTCTGGCAATATATCTCCTTGCCGCGCGGCCCGGTCGGACCG
>CAVEDI010000227.1:0-9577 GCA_963614405.1 Oscillospiraceae bacterium
CGCATGACGCGTGGCATTGGGCCCGATCTGTTGGTTCGCTCGGCAAGCGTGATCGCTGCAGATGAGTTGGCGGCGGCCTGCGACCGTGCGGTCGAGTTGGGCCTTGCCACCTGGGTGCCCGATCATATTGAAGGACATGCGGGGCGCGTCACCTCGAAAGACGTTATCGCAGGTCGCGTCCGTGCTCGTTTAGCGCCCACTCACTTGGGCTGGCTCGATGGAAATGTGCTGTTCGAGCTGTTTTGGGGTCTAGCCTAGGCCGCTCGGGTAGAATTACCGCAATATATACGCTGCTGTGAGCAGGAGGTTGCCGCGCATGGCGACGATGAACGAAAAAGATTACTACGAGATTTTGGGTGTCTCCAAGGACGCCACCTCGCGTGATATTCAAAAGGCCTTTCAGCAAAAGGCCCGCAAGCTCCATCCGGACGTCAACAAAGAGCCGGATGCCGAGGAAAAGTTTAAAGAGGTTTCCGAGGCCTACGCCGTGCTTTCGGATGAACAAAAACGTGCGCGCTACGACGCCATGCGTTCCGGCAATCCCTTTGCCGGTGCTCCTACGGCTTCGCCCTATGGTGGCGGCTACGCCGGCAGCACGGGCTATGGCAATCCCTTTGAGGGCGGCTTTCCCTTTGGTGGCGCCTGGGGCCAGCAGCGTCGTGGGCAGGCTGCCTACAATCCCGAGAACGGCGCCAATGTGGTCGTCGATATCAAACTCGACGCCAAGGAGGCCAAGGGCGGTACCCGCAAGACCGTCCGCTACACGCGATTCGATACTTGTGGTCACTGCGGCGGCTCGGGCTCCGTTTCGTCTGAGCATGCCCATACCTGCCCAAGCTGTGGCGGCCGCGGCCACATCGACGTTGACCTGTCCTTCCTGTTTGGTGCGGGCACGTTCCAGTCGGTCTGCCCCGAGTGCGGCGGTTCCGGTAAGGTCGTGGCCGACCCCTGCCCTGATTGCGGTGGCAGCGGTCGTACTCGCGTAACCTCCGAGCAGACGATTGAGTTTCCCGCCGGCACGCACGATGGCGACGAGGTCCGTATTGGCGGCATGGGTCACGCCGGCACCAACGGCGCCTCTGGCGGTGATCTGGTCGGTCGGGCCCATGTTGAGGCCGAGCGCCTGGAAGGCAAGGCCCGTACCGGTTTTTACCTGATGGGCATCGTGGCGCCGTTTTTGGTGCTATCGGCCATTTCGGGCGTGTTCTCGGCCTTTGCCGTGATGTGCTTTATTCCGTTTGCCATGGGCCTGTTCATGGTGCTCTCGGACGGCGTGCTGCACCGCAGCCTGCTGTGGTGGAAGCGCGGCGCGATGCAGTTTGCCAACGGTTTTGCCAACGGATTTATGTTTGCGCTCGTGTCGGTTTGGTTTGCGAGCTGCTCGCAACGTGCCATGCTTTCGCCCTACGCAATGCAATAACATCAAACCCTCTGTTTGCGGCCGGCCCAGCTTGGGTATAGGACGCACTGTGACAATAATGAAAGTCGGAAGGATTCGGTCGTGTCGGAAAATAGGGATTACTACGAGGTGCTTGGCGTCGACAAGGATGCCGACGCGCGGACGATTAAGCGCGCGTTTCTAAAGAAGGCCCGTACCGTACACCCGGACGTTTCGGACGACCCCGAGGCCGAGGCTAAGTTCAAAGAGCTCAACGAGGCATATTCCGTTCTTTCCGACGAGCAGAAGCGTGCTAACTACGACCGTTACGGCACCGCGGACGGCCCTGGTGGTTCGGGCTACGTCGACATCAACGATATCTTTGGCGGCATGGGCATGGACGACCTCTTCTCGTCGTTCTTTGGCGGCGGTGCCGGCGGTGGCGCCCGAAATCGCCGTGAGCGTCGTCGCGGCCGCGATATGGCGATCTCCCTTTCGGTGACCCTTGAGGAGGCGGCGCTCGGTTGCAAAAAGACGATCAGCTATGACCGCCTTGCCCCCTGCGAGGACTGTAATGGCACCGGTAGGGCAGAGGGCGCACAGGAAAAGCAGTGCGGCCGCTGCCACGGTACGGGCTACGTCACGACGGTTCAGCGTTCGTTCTTGGGCCAGGTTCAGTCTTCCTCGCCTTGTCCCGACTGCCATGGCGAGGGCACGGTTATCGACCATCCCTGTGAGACCTGCGACGGTCAGGGCCGCACGCCTTCGCACGAAAAGATCGACATCGATATTCCCGCCGGCGTTTCGACCGGTCGCCAGCTGCGTGTGGGCGGCTTTGGCGAGGCCGGCCTTCGCGGCGAGCCCTCGGGCGACCTGATTGTCAACGTGCGTGTTGCCGACCATGAGCGCTTTAAGCGCAACGGTGACGACCTGTACCTGGTGAGCGATATCTCGATTGCGCAGGCTGCGCTCGGCTGCGAGATCGAGGTCGAGGGCATTATGCCCGATGAGGTCGTTAAGGTGACGGTTCCCGCCGGCGCCCAGTACGGCGACACCGTGAGCGTCAATAATTACGGCATGCCGCGCATTGGCGGTGGCGGTTCGCGTGGCCGCCTGATCGTGCAGCTGCGCGTGGTCGTTCCCACCAATCTTTCCAATAAGCAACGCGAGCTGCTCCGTGCTTTTGCCGATGAGATGGGCGATGACGTCGCTTCCGGTAAGAAGTCGGTGACCGACCGTATCAAGAGTGCCCTCGACGATATCCTCGATTAAGGAGCCCGCGTGCTCGCACCCCATATTTCCGTCGTCAACCTCGGCTGCCGCGTCAACCGGGTTGAGTCTGACCGTATCACTGCCGATCTTATGCGCCTGGGATTTGCTATTGTGGAGCCCCAGGATGCCGATCTGATCGTCATTAACACCTGTGCCGTTACGGGCGAGGCCGAGGCCAAGACCCGTAAGGCCGTCCGTCATGCGCTGGCCTATCCGGGCGAGCCTTACGTGGTCGTAACCGGCTGCGTCGTCAACCTGCATCCCGAGGAGCTGCTGGAGCTTTCGGATCGCGTGATCGCCGAGCCGTCCAAGATCGATGTCGCCGATCGTGTCTGCGAGGTGCTGGGCGTTGAGTCCGATAGCGTTCCCGCCTGCAGCGATGGTGAGGTGGTCGATGCGCTCGGTCGCTCTCGCCTGGGCGTGAAGATTCAGGACGGCTGCAACCATCGCTGCACCTATTGCATTGTGTGGAAGGCGCGCGGCCCCGAGCGCTCCGTGCCCGTCGAGTCCGTGCTCGAGCAAGTTCGCGAGGCCCAGGAGGCCGGCGTGCCAGAGGTGGTGCTGACCGGTGTGAACCTGGGTGCCTACGATGGCAAGAGCGCGACCGACGAGCACGTCGAAATCGATGAGCTGCTCGAGGCCATCATGGAGCGCACGTCTATTCCGCATGTGCGCATTTCCTCGGTCGAGCCCATGGATATCTCCGAGCGCCTGCTTAAGGTTATGGCGCGCTACTCGCAGCGTATCGCCCCGTTTTTGCACCTGCCCGTGCAGTCCGGCTGCACGGCGACCCTGCATCGCATGGGCCGTCCCTATAGCGCCGAGGCCTTTGAGGACACGGTGCGTATGATTTGTGCCATCTTGCCCCAGGCGTCCCTTTCGTGCGATGTCATCGTCGGTTTTCCTGGTGAGACGGACGAGGAGTTCGAGGAATCGCTGGCGCTGTGCCGCCGTGTGGGTTTCTCGCGTATGCACGTGTTCCGCTACAGCAAGCGTCCCGGTACCCTTGCTGCCGACATGCCCGACCAGGTGCCACCCGAGGTTATGGCCGAGCGCAGCCGCCGTATGCGGGCCGCCGCACAGGAGCTCGCTATTGCCGACGCTCGTCGTCGCGTGGGCACGGTCGAGCGTGCCGTGCTCGAGTATGGTGACAACCTGACGCTCGGCTCGTTCCATCATGCCCGTCTTGACGATACCTGTGGACTTACAGCCCCGTGCCTGCTCGATGTTGCTATCATCGGAGTCGATGATTCCGGCTTGCTCCATGCACGCAGGGAGGTTCATGGAAGCCTCGAAGATTAGACTTACCGTTCCCGAGGGAATTGATCCCTCGCGCGTTTTGGGCGCCGGCGACGGCGTCCTTCGTGCGCTCGAGAGCTTGGTTCGCGCCCATGTGGTCGCCCGTGGCGATAGCATCTCCGTGAGCGGCGACCCGGACGAGGTCGAACTCGTGGCGCGCTTTTTCGAGCACGCTTTTCGCGAGGCGGCCGCCGGGCGCACGCTGTCTGCCGACGATGTCTCTCGCTGCCTGGCCGTCTTGCGCGACGGTGAGCACGAGGCTACGTCGCTTCGCGATGACGTGCTGCTTTCGTATCGCGGCCGCGTCATTCGCCCCAAGACGCTCGGGCAAAAGCGCTATGTGGATGCCATCCGCTCGCATACCATCACGTTTGGCTTGGGTCCTGCCGGTACCGGTAAGACCTATCTGGCTATGGCGCTCGCCGTTGCCGCGCTCAAGCGTCACGAGGTGGGCCGTCTGATCTTGACGCGTCCGGTTGTCGAGGCGGGGGAGAATCTGGGCTTTTTGCCCGGCACCCTCGAGGAAAAGATCGATCCCTACATGCGTCCGCTTTACGACGCCCTTTTTGACATGATGGATCGCGAGCGCACCGATGAGCTTATGGAGCGCGGCGTGATCGAGATCGCCCCGCTTGCCTACATGCGCGGCCGCACGCTGAGTGATGCCTTCGTGGTGCTCGACGAGGCGCAAAATACCACGCCCGAGCAGATGAAGATGTTCCTGACGCGCCTTGGGTTCAACTCCAAGTTCGTGATTACCGGCGACCTGAGCCAGCGCGACCTGGTGGGTCGTCGTGGCGGCTTGGCGGATGTCGAGAAGATTTTGGGCCGTGTCGATGATGTCGCATTTTCGCACCTCGAGCGTGCCGACGTGGTGCGCCATGCCTTGGTGGGACGTATCGTCGAGGCATACGATACTTATGATGATGTGCGCGAGAAGCGCGTACGTGACCGAAAGGAGTCCCGTTGAGTGTATTGATCAGCAACGATGCCGAGCTCGATACGCTGCTCGACGCGCAGGAGGTGGAGCACATCTGCGAGGTTGTGCTTGCCGCCGAGGGCGTTGAGCGTGAAGTCGAGATTTCCCTTTCGTATGTCGACGAGGACGAGATGCACGAGCTCAACCACGAGTGGCGCGGTATCGACCGCACCACCGATGTGCTCTCGTTTGAATGCGACTCGGCCTTTGACGAGGATATTCCCGCCGACGAGACGCTCGAGCTCGGCGATATCATCTTGGCCCCGCAGGTTATTGCCCGTCAGGCCCCCGGTTTTGGCAATAGCCCCGCTGACGAGTGTCGTCTGATGCTCGTACACGGCATGCTGCACCTGCTGGGCTATGACCATATCGAGGACGACGAGGCCGAGGTCATGGAGGCCCGCGAGGACGCCATCCTGCGCGATCTGGCGCTCGAGCGCGGCGAGGACCCCAAGCTAGTCCACGTCGGCCCCATCACCAACCATGCCCACGACTAGGAGCCGTCTATGATTCCCGGATCGAACAAGGACCATCCGTCCTTCTTAAAGTCGTTTTCCTACGCCATGGAGGGCTTCGTCACCGCCGTCAAGACCGAGCGCAACATTAAGGTCATGCTCTTGGCGGGCGTGTGCACCGTCTTTGCCGGCTGTATCGTGGGCCTCGACATTGCCGAGTGGGCCACGATTATCATCTGTTGTGGCCTGGTGATTCACGGCGAGCTGTGCAACACCGCTATGGAGGCTATCGTCGACCTAGCGACCCAGGAGCTCCATCCGCTGGCCAAGCGTGCGAAGGACATCGCCGCCGCCTCTGTATACGTTCTTTCCATCACCGCCGCGATTGTTGGCTTGCTGGTATTTGCCCACGCGCTCGGCTTTATTTAGAAAGGGATTCCCATGTCCGACAATATGCAGCCTACCGATGAGATTTTGGACGACGAGTCCCTGGACGCGGTGGATACCGAGGAGCTCGAGGATGTCGAGGAGTTCGACCCGTTTGAGGGCATGAGCGACGAGGAGCTCGACGCCCTGTGCGACGAGGGCGACAGCCTCGCGGGCTTTGGTGACGTGGAGCCCGGTTTCCGCAGCGGCTTTGTGGCCCTGGTCGGACGCCCCAACGCCGGCAAGTCCACGCTGCTTAATGCCTGCTATGGCAAAAAGGTCGCCATCACCTCGCCGGTGGCCCAGACGACCCGTCGCCGCATGCGCGCCGTCGTCAACCGTCCCGGCTACCAGCTGGTCTTTGTCGATACCCCGGGTATTCATAAGCCCAAGGACGGTCTGGGATCCGAGCTCAACAAGAGCGCGTTGTTCGAGCTGAACGATGTCGATGTCGTCGCGTTTTTGATTGATGCCACCAAGCCGATCGGCAGGGGAGACGCTTGGGTTGCCGAGCGCGTCAAATGCGCCCGTTCCAAGAAGGTCCTGGTGCTCACCAAGGCCGATGAGGCCGATCCCGCCCAGGTTATGGAACAGCTCAAGGCCGCCCACGAGCTCATGGAATATGACGACGAGATCGTGACGTCGTCGGTCAAGAACTTCAACGTCGATGCGTTTATCGAGACCGTCGCTCGCTTTTTGCCCGAGGGCCCGCGTTGGTTCCCCGAGGACATGGGCACCGACGCGTCCGACGAGACCCTCGTGGCCGAGTTTGTGCGCGAGAAGGTCCTGCGTCGCACCCGCGACGAGATCCCGCACTCCGTGGGCGTCATCTGTGACTCGCTCGAGCAGACTAAGAAGGTCCTGCGCGTGCACGCCACCATTTACGTCGAGCGCGAGGGGCAGAAGGGCATCATCATCGGCAAGGGCGGCGAGATGATCAAGCATATCGGTATCGATGCCCGTCGCGATCTTGAGCGCATCTTTGGCACGCAGGTCTTTTTGGAGCTGGACGTGAAGGTCAAGGCCGGCTGGCGCGATGACGAGGCGCAGATCCGCCGCTTTGGCTACAATGCCGAAGATTAAGCCTCGGCGTCCATGGCAGGCTCTCGCACATATCGCACAAAGGTGCTCGTCCTCGACAAGACGAAGCTCAAGGAAACCGACCTGATCTTGACGATGCTTGACGAACGGGGACGGCAGGTGCGTGCCGTGGCTAAGGGGGCACGTAAGCCTGGCGGTCGCCTTGCGGCCCGCTGCGAGCTCTTCTGCACCGTTGATATGCTGTTGGCACATGGTCGCTCGCTCGACGTGGTTTCTCAGGCGGAGCTTATGGAGGCGCCGCTCGGTGCTGCTCCTGACTACGAGACGACCTGTGCCGCCAGCGCGATTGCCGAGGTTGCGCGCGTGTGCTCGTTCGAGGATGCCGAGGATCCATTTACCTTTGCCATTACGCAGCGGGCGCTCACGCTTGTCGGCAGCGGGCTCGACTCGGCGCATATGGACCTGCTCGTGGCGGCCTTTGTCTTTAAACTGCTGTCGCATGTTGGCTATCGACCCGATTTCTCGGCCTGCGTGCTGTGCGGAGACCCCATGCTGTCGTATTTTTCACCACGGGCCGGCGGGCTCATGTGCGGCTCGTGCGCGTCGAGCGTTCCGGGTGCCGAGCTGGTGTCGACCGGTGAGGTCGCGTGGCTACGCGCCCTCATGTCTATGACGTTCGATGCTCTCATGGTCGAGCGAATCGACCCGCATACGGCGGCGTTCTTGCTCGGGCTTTCGCATGTGTGGGCTGCGACGCACACCGATCAGCGCCTCCGTGCGATGGAATTCATGTTGGGTCGGTGATGATGCGCAGGCGCGGGCTGCTTGTGGTAACATACCGACCTGTTGGTACCTCGACCTTGGTTGCTCGCTCCACCGGCGGCTTCCCAGTCCGAGGCGAATCGAGTCGCCCGCGGGCGACGTAAAACGAAAGGTGAAACAATGACTGTTTCCAAAGAGCGCAAGGCGGAGCTGACTGCCCAGTTCGGTAACACCCCGGTCGACACCGGCAACCCCAAGGTTCAGGTCGCCATCCTGAGCGAGCGCATCAAGGAGCTGACCGAGCACATGAAGTCCCATCAGAAGGACTTCCACACCCGTCGTGGCCTGCTCATGCTCGTCGGCCGTCGTCGTCGTCTTCTCTCCTACATCAAGAAGAACGACATCGTCGAGTACCGTGAGCTCATCAAGGCTCTGGGCATCCGCGACAACATCCAGTAAGGATTTGTACATGCTAAGAGCGTCCTGCGCAGCGGGGCGCTCTTTTTGTGTAAGGGCGCGAACAATCACGCTCTGAAGCGTGGCGGGGGCAGGGGGCCCGCGTCACATGAGAAGCCCGCAGGCAAGGGGCCTGTGGGGTAAAGGAGAACAATGACACTCGTATCCAAGACCTTTGAGCTGTACGGCAAGACCTACACCTTTGAGTCGGGCGAGCTTGCCAAGCAGGCCACCGGCGCCTGCCTGGTCAAGCAGGGCGACACCACGATGCTCGACACCGTGGTCGTCTCCAAGGAGCGCAAGAACTACGACTTCTTCCCGCTGACCGTCGACTTCAACGAGAAGATGTACGCCGCCGGCCGCATCCCGGGTGGTTACCTCAAGCGTGAGGGCCGTCCCAGCGAGAAGGCCACGCTCACCGCGCGCATGATTGACCGTCCGATTCGCCCGAGCTTCCCGGACGGCTTCCGCAACGAGGTGCATATCGTCGCCACCTCGCTCGTCGCCGACCAGGTCAACCCCTTCGACGTCATCAACGTCATGGGTGCCTCTCTGGCCATGACGCTCGGCGGCGTTCCCTTCGAGGGCCCGCTTGCCTGCGTGCGCATCGGCCGTAACGTGGAGACCGGCGAGTTTATCGTCAACCCCACCTACGAGGAGCGCGAGAACTCCGATCTGGACCTGGAGCTGGGCGGCTCTGCCGACTTCATCTCGATGGTCGAGGCCGGCGCCGAGGAGATCTCCGAGGACGACATGCTCGCCGCCATGAAGTTTGGCCAGGAGGCCCTTGCTGCTTTCTGCCAGGCTCAGGATGAGTTCGTCGCCGAGTGGGAGCAGGTCAACGGCCCCATCGTCAAGAAGGAGTACCCGCTCGACCAGCCCGTCGAGGAGGTCCAGGAGCGCATCTTTGCCCACTACGACGAGATGGCGGCCGCACTTCGCGACGCCGACAAGCTCTCTCGTATCGGTAAGGTCGAGGCTCTGAAGGAGTCCATCCGCGCCGAGTTCACCGAGGAGGAGCAGGCCGCTTGGGAGCGCGAGATCCCCGTGGCGCTCAAGAAGCTCGAGAAGAAGGCCATGCGCACCATGGTCGTCGAGACTGGCGAGCGCGTCGATGGCCGTGCTGCCGACGAGATCCGTCCCATCATGGTGAAGGATAATTACCTGCCGCTCGTTCACGGGTCCGGCCTGTTCCAGCGTGGCCAGACCCAGGTGCTCTCCGTCCTGTCGCTCGGCATGCTCAACGAGGGCCAGCGTCTGGATACCATCGAGCCCACCGAGGGCAAGCGCTACATGCACCACTACAACTTCCCGCCGTTCTGCACCGGCGAGACCGGCCGCATGGGCAGCCCCAAGCGCCGCGAGATCGGCCATGGCAATCTGGCCGAGCGCGCTCTGCTTCCGGTGCTTCCCGACGAGAACGAGTTCCCCTACGCCATCCGCGTCGTCTCCGAGGTCATGGAGTCCAACGGCTCCTCTTCGATGGCTTCGACCTGCGGCTCCACGCTC
>CAVEDI010000228.1:0-6202 GCA_963614405.1 Oscillospiraceae bacterium
GCGCATACCGCACGCGAACCGCGCGTGGGGCATGAGGTCAAAAGTGATCTGGGTACCACGACTGGATATGCTTGGGCAAGTGTAGTCGCGCATATTGTGTTTGGCACCGACGATGCGGATGGCGCCGAGGCCCCGGACAACGAAGTTACGCTTGCCAATGGCAAAACCATCGTGCTCACCAACACCAAGATCATCGATCGGTTGTCCAACAATAGCGTGGCGGCAACGGTGAATAAGGTCGAGCAACAGAAGGAGCGGGATGCCCAGCAGTCCGGAAAGCCCGGTAGCTCGGATACTCCTGGCTCCGGCTCGGATTCGTCGAGTTCGGGCGGCGGCTCTGGGTCGGGTTCCTCTACCGGAGGGTCTGTAAACGGCGGCTCGACGAGCGGCAACACTGACAACGATGCAAACTCCGGTGGCCTTTCCGCTGCTGAGGAAGAGAGCATTCACAGTTGGCTTGTGACCAAGTACAACATGCTCGACGGCTATGTTTCTCGTGCCAATGACGTGGTTTCGACCTATAACTCTACGGGCGATCCCAGGCCGTGCGACAGCCTGGTCGGGGAGATGTTTGTCATTCGAGCCGAGTTCGGTCGTCAGACATTCTCGCCCCGGTCAAAGTGGTATCAGCAGTATGCCAATCTGTGGGGCTGTTACACCAACCTATGTCAATGGGTCGGCCATTACGGCGATGATGACGTCGCGCTCGGTAACTTCAACAATAACGTGGCGGCGCTTGCCCTATGATGACCGATCTTGCATCCACCACACCACAATCGCTCGGTCGCGATCCCATGGTCGGCCTGCGCCTGGCGCGTGTCGACGGGTTTGAGCCGGCCATTGCGCTCGGTCAGGACGAACTGCCTGCCTATCTGCGTCGTTTTACGATACTGTTTGCCGACGATGCCACCATGCGCCGTGGCGGTATCGGCCGCGTGACGCGTGCTGTCAACGCCCAAGGCGAGGACGTAGCACTCAAACAGCTCATCTTGCCGACGCGCGATGAGTTTGACGACGATGCCGCCCATGAGTCGCTGGTCGCCAAGTTCAAAGCGGCATTTCGCGAGGAATATGAATGCCATCGCGCCCTTTCGGGCCTTAAGGGCTTTCCCCGCCTCTATGGCTGGGGCGAGGTTGATGGTGTGCCTGCAATTGTCATGGAATGGGTCGAGGGCGAGACACTTGCCCGCTTGCGTTCGCGACTCGCCGTGGACGATGCCGGACGCCTGTCGCCGCTTGTGGCGGCGCGTCTGGGTCGCGACCTGTTCGATCTGCTCTGCCGTATGAGCCTGGTGGGTGAGGGCTTTGTCCATCGCGATATCTCGCCCGCTAATATTATGGTGCGCACGGCGCGTCTACCGCTTGACCGGCAGCTTGCCGAGGGCACCTTTGACCTGTGCCTGATCGACTTTGGCTCGTCGCTGGCGCTTGAGCCTGCGTCGGCCGTGGCCGGTACCGGCGGCAAGGCGTCGTTTACGGAGCGCTATGCCACGCTGCGTCGCGCGACGGTTGCCTATGCCCCGCCCGAGATGCTCACCGATGATATTCCCGACTTGCGCGCCTTGCGCATGTCGCCGGCGATTGACGTGTACGCCGCGGCGAGTGTGGTCTACGAGCTCATCGCCGGCGTCGCGCCGTATGAGGCGGCACCGGGCGCGTCGGGGACCTCGGGCTCGCGCAAGAAGACGCGTGATATCGCCAGCCCCTACCGCCTCAAGATGGATACGCTGCCCAACTATCCCATTGGTGCCCATGCGCCCGGTTGCGACTTGACGCAGCTGCTGCGACGCGAGCCCGATGTGGCGCTCGCTGCGGCCGAGCAGGCCCAGCAGCTAGGGCTTGAGCCGGATTCCGAAGAGCTACGCGATGCGCTGGCGTTTGTCGATGCCCAGCTGTTCGACGTGGTGATGGCCTGTCTGTCCAGCCATCAAAAAGATCGTCCCGAGCCGGCGGCGGTCGAGGCGGCGCTCTCGGCGTTTTGTGACCACTATGCGCAAAATGTCGGTCGTTCGCTCCGCGGCGAGCCGCTCACGCCGTGCCCCATGGATGCGTCTGGCCGCGCGGTTCGTCGCGCGGCGATGATCGGTGCGGCGGTCGTCTGTGGCGTGGTTTGGGCTGTGGTCGTGGTTTCGGCCGCGCTGCTGGCGTCGGGCGCTCGCGTGACGGCGACTTTGGGATCGCTCGTGTGGTCTGGGTCGCTACCGGGTATTATTGCCGCACTGGCGTTGGCGCTGCCAGGCATAGCCGGCGTTGCCGCGGGGGCACTTGCGCGCGATCGGCGCTCGGGCTTCCTGCAGGGCGTGCTTGCGCTTTCTGCCTGCGAGGTTCCGGTGCTGGTTGTGGTTGCATGTAGCGTATTTTCCCAACGCGCCGTGATGGGCGGCCTTGTTGCCGCTCTGGTTGCGACCTATACGCTTACGTGGTTTTTGCTTGCGATGGGCTTTGCCTTTGAACTTCCCGTTTCGGCACCACGACGCACAAAAGCCCAGATGGCGACTCCGCTTGCCGGTGGAGCCGCAGCTGCCCGTACTTTTGGCGGACCTGTCGAAGTATCGTCCGATTCTATTTCTACGACCAAGGAGGCCTAGGTCATGGCATCTCAAGTTGAGCTCACCCCATGCGGGGCCATGTTTGACATCTTTAAACGCGCGGCGCATCTGAGCCATATCGAGCTGTGCGGCTTGGTGCTTTCGTCCCGTCCGCTCGCCGACGGCCGCAGCCCGCAGAGCCGAGCCGCCGATCGCTCTTGGGTTTCCCGCTTTATCGTTCGCGCGCCGGTCGGCACGCTTCAGCAGCGCTACTTTGCCGAATACGGTACCTCGGCTGCGCGTATTATGTCGCAACTGGCCCTGCGCCAGCGAAATCCCATGGACTCCACGGCTGTGATCAATATGGTGTGCGGTCCTGCAGGTGAACCGATGGTACGCGCGCTCGAAGAGTGCCACCAGGACACGAATCTCTATCGCAACGCGCTCGATCGCCTGTCCCAGGCGGCAGAACTCATGCCTGTCGAGCGCGCCGAGGCCGTGCTGGTGCTGTTTGTCGCCGTCGGTTGTTCGGCGGATGTGCGGTCCTCGGTGAACTATGCCATCGACTACGCGCACGCGACCTGTGGCGGAGGAACATCCACGCCGCGTTCGCTTGGCATGTCGATGACCGCGGGCGAACGCGAACCCGCCCCGGCGCACCCCTTGGGCTTGCTGCGCGTACAAAACAGTTTTGTCGTGAGCGCCCCGCGCTGGATTCAGCCGAGCGAGCAGGGTGTTGAGATTGGCGCGCTGGCCACTGGTGAGGGCGATATTACCGACGTCGGCGACGATGTCTCGGCCCGCCATGCTCATATCTGGTGCGATGCTCAAAATATCTGGCACGTCGAGGACTTGTCGTCCACCAACGGAACCGTGGTGGCAAACGGGGCCACGCGCGTCTGCATTCAGGTCGAGCCCGGCCGTTCCGCCCAACTCAATCCCGGCGACGAGCTCAAGCTCGGCGAATCCACTACCTACGCCATCCTCTTCGGTGCTCTCTAGCCGGCAGATAGGGACGTTTCTTTTCTGCCGGCACTTGGGGACACTCCTCGGCGCGCCAGAGCCAGTCGCCCGGGGATGGAGGGGCCATTTTGGCCCTTGGCGGTCAGTCGGGGCGAAACTAGAAGATCTTTCCGATTCGTGGCTGTTCATGCTTGTAGAGCATCTAAAACAATAGGATGTTATTCTGGAATATGCCGGGTGCGTGAACTTGCCTGTCTTAGCCTTAATAAGGTATAGGGGAGTTTGGCTCAGGGGTTCCGTCTTGTTCTTCAGCGCAGTATTGTGGGACAGATTTGCTGAGATTGGCGCCTTACACCGCAGAGCGCACGGAAGGCTCTCGATTTGTGTTCTGGCCCCAGAATACAGGGCCTGATACTTACCAACTGTGGCATGGATGTAACATCTGTAGAAATCAACCCTTTTGTTGTCGACCTTTGTAAGAAAAACACTGCCATCAACTCTTTGGATGACGAAACTAGGGTGCTTGAGGGGAGCCTTTACTCCCCTCTGAGAGATGACTCATGTTTTTCGCTTGTCGTTGTGAATCCTCCGTTACTGCCGATTCCGGATGAGATTCCTTATCCCTTCGTTTGAGATGGAGGACAATCGGGTCTGGATAAAACACTTCGTATTCTTAAGGGTGGCGATACGCATTTAGAGAAAAACGGTAAATACTGCTAATAGGGGTGACGACGATGGTGCAGGGGCGACCCGCGATGCTCTCATCAATACGTCGGATACTTGGGAAATCAGGTCTAGATGCATGTATGATGATGCTGTGTGGCTATTCAATTAATCCGCGTTCCGAATGGGTGCAGGGTATACCTGCGACATCGTATGCTTTTGACCCGGCGCGATACTCAGATATTTCTGAGGCGGTTGACGAAGTTTATACGCACTATGCCGCGCAAGGCGTTTCGGAAGTTTGCACATCTACGTTACGGGCTTAGGTTTCTTCAAGCGAGCAGGCCGGTTGCGTTATTTCGAGCGATTTTTCTAGTCTAGACGACAAAAGGCAAAGGATTTGATGGGTATAAAACGCGGACGTTTGTGGGCGGATGCTCAAATCTATTGTGGCAATCGGGCGGTTGAAAAAGATATTTCAATCGCCCGATTGCCAGATTCGTCGGAGGAGATGTCCGATTCCGACTCTCTTGTAGGAAGAGCTTGAGACCGTATTGGCCCAAGGCAATCTTAAAGCAGTCTCATTGGCAAATCTTCGCTCCTGTTGTGTTGAGGTGTAAGGTATCAGTGATTGATGTTTTGTGGCGGGTAGATTGGGGCCTTCCTTGATTCGATGCGTTCTCTCGAGGTTCATCAGAGCAAAAGGGGCTTTCGTCTTCATTGCTATCACGGTGATTGGAACCGCTCTCTCCTATGCCATGCCATACGTGAACGGAAAATTTTTAGATTTTCTTCTCGGTAACCGCAGCGAAAGAGACGCCGCACTCTTCGCACTCCTGGTTGCGTCAATAGGAGTTTTCTCCACCCTCTTTACTTATTTTGCAGGAACACTTTCCATTCGCATAAGCACGAGACTTTCCTTTGATCTTCTCAGGGAGGCCGTCTTGCGTTTTGAAAGAGACGATTACTTGGTGAGTCGGACCATCGATCCAGCCTATACAACGCAACGGATTATTTCCGACTCCAGCGTGGTCTCATCCTTCGTTTTGGCGAATTTCATCAGTGCGCCGCTGTCCATTGTAGCTATTCCCATCGTATTGCTTATCATATGGTCAATTGATTCAACTCTCGCGGTGTTTTCCATCATTCTCCTCATCGTGTATTTCTGTGTAATTACTGGGTTGAGGAAACTTTTGTATAGGGTCACGTATGAGAAGAAAGAGGCGGACAGCGCCTTTTACGCCGCAATTGCATCGCAGCTTAATCAGATTCTCAACATTCAACTGGCATCTTCGTACGGCAAGAGCGAACAAGCGCTCGACGCTGGGTTTAAGAGCTATTTTCCCAAAGTTTTGCGCTCCGGAAAGCTATCATATTCTCTGACATCGCTCGATGGTCTTTTCGCAGCGTTGTTTCAAGCGGTGATACTTGTTGTTTCCGGAGTACGAATCATTAACGGAACTATGTCAATAGGCGAGTACACTATCATCGGTACATACTTCGCGGTTCTCTTTAAGACTTTGAAAAGTATGATGTCATTGTTCAAATCCTATCAAGATGCCAAAGCATCATGGGATAGGACGGCTATCGCGACGAGAGAAAAGGAGAGATCGGGGTGGAATCGGACCGATTTAGCTAAACTCGATGAAATAAATGACATTTCGGTATCTGATTTGGAATTCTCGGTTGCCCTTCCAGACGGATCTGTCCGAGAGGTCCTCGGCGGGTTTTCTTTCAAGTTTTCCGGTCCTGGTACATATTGCATAGTTGGGGAAAACGGAAGAGGCAAGACGTCACTTCTTTACTTGATGCTCGGGCTATACTCATCGAAAGGCAAAGTAAAATACAACGGCGTGCCAATCGAAGAATGCGACTTGGATTACATACGTGCGAGAGAGATATCGTGCTGCCCACAGTCGTGCTTCGCGCCGGACGAAACGGTGAAAGAGCTGTTAGAGTATTTCGACACGCCCTTTTCTTCCTATCACCGGGGTGTAGATGGCCTACTTTCGCTGGAAAACAGCGTGAAGGAGTTGCTCGGGAAACGT
>CAVEDI010000229.1:0-2617 GCA_963614405.1 Oscillospiraceae bacterium
CGTTACGCGGTTTGGTAAAACCGCGTAACTACAAATCCCCGCCGGCGCCCAGCAGCTTGCGCATGACTTGCTCGGGGTTAACTGAGCCGTCGCGCGGGGCCAGGGCGGTGATCTTCTTTTGCATCTTGTACTCGTGCAGCTCGTCCTCGAGCTGGCGTACGCGGGCGCGGAGCTTCTCGTTCTCGCGTTCGCGCTCCTCGGCACGCTCCTTCATATCGAGGATGCGCACCACGCCGGCAAGGTTGATGCCCTCGTCGGTCAGCTGGTTGATGAGTTCCAGGCGCTCGATATCGGCACGCGAATACAGACGCGTGTTACCGCCCGAGCGCTGGGGGTTCACCAGTCCCTTGGACTCGTAGACGCGCAGAGTCTGCGGATGCATGCCGGTCAGCTCGGCCGCCACGCTGATCATGTACAGCGGTTTGTTCCTATTGTCCTCGGCCATGCTACCTGACCCCTTTCCGTCTCGTTATCGTCCATCATAAGCCCGCGGGCGCGGGCGTGCGCCACGACCGCCCTAGTACGTCGCCTTGTAACGGTTGACCTTCTCGCGATAGTCGCGCGTGTCGGCCTCACGCAACTTGGTCATGGCGTCGCGCTCATCATCGGATAGGTTCGTGGGGACCTGCACCTTGATCTCGACGAGCAGCGCGCCCGTACGGCCACGGTGCTTAACGTCGGGCGCCCCCATCTCCTTAAAGCGGAACTTCTTGCCCGTCTGGGTACCCGCGGGCACCTTCAGACGAACCGTCGCACCGCCGGGCGTGGGCACGTCCACCGTGCAGCCGAGCGCCGCCTCGTAGACCGAGACCGGTACCTCCATAGTCACGTCGGCACCTTTACGCTTAAACAGCGGATGCTCCTCCACATGCGTGGTCACGACCAGGTCGCCGCGCTCGCCGCCGGCAACGCCATACTCGCCGCGACGCTTGTAGCGTAGCTTGCCGCCGTCGACCGCGCCCGCGGGCACCGAGACCGTAATGGTCTGCTGCTCGCCTGTCGAGGGAATGCGATAGGTGACCTTGTGCGTCACGCCGCGAAACGCGTCCTCGGCCGTCACATCGACGGTCAGCGACAGGTCGCCGCCCTTGCGAGCGCGGCTGCGCCCCGCGCCGGCACCGGCAGCGCCCGCAGCCCCGGCAAAGCCCGAGCCCCAATCGCTGCCCCAGGCGCCGTTGCCGCTAAAGATGCTGTCGAAGATATCGCCCCAGCCGCTCGCGCCGGCACCGGCGCCGTAGCCACCGCTATACGCGCCGCCCGCGCCCGGCATGCCGCCGAACATGAGCATCTGGTCGTACTCTTTGCGCTTCTTCTCGTCCGAAAGCGTCTCGTAGGCCTCGCTAATCTCCTTGAACTTGGCCTCGTCGCCGCCGGCATCGGGGTGATATTTTTGCGCGAGCTTGCGAAACGCGCTCTTGATCTCTTTGTCGGAGGCGCTCTTGGATACGCCCAGGATGTCATAGAAGGTTTTGCCTGCAGCCATCGTAGCTCCTCTCCTGTTACGTCCGCCGTCCATGCAGACGACGGCTCATGCTTTCATATGGCACTAGGCCAGAAAGGGCCCCGGGTGTTGCCCCGGGGCCCTTCTCAATTACTCCTCGGTGCTCTCGGCCGTATCGGCCGCGGCATCCTCGGGCGCCGCTTCGGGCTCCGGTGCGGGGCGCTTCTCGCCACCGTAGGTCACCGTCACCATCGCGGAGCGCAGGATGCGATCCGCCATGCGGTAGCCCTTCTGGTACACGTCGTTGACGGTCTCGTTGTACTGCGATGCGTCCTCGACGCGACCCACAGCCTGATGCTCAAGCGGATCAAACGCCTCGCCCTTGGGGTCGATGGGCTCAACGCCCTCGTGCGCAAACACATCGAGCAGCTTGGCATGTACCGCGTCAACGCCATCGACGAACTGCTTAAAGTCGTCGGAAAGCTCTTGGCTGCGGGCATGGTCGATCGCGCGCTCAATATCGTCAATCACCGGCAACAGCGCGGTGACAAGCTTCTCGGTCGCGCGCTCGCGCTCGGCAAGGCGCTCGTTGGCGGTGCGGCGACGGAAGTTCTCCCAGTCGGCCTGCAGGCGGGCGGTGCGCTCGGTAGCGTCCTTCGCCTTGTCCTCGGCGGCCTTCTGAGCCTCTGCCGCAGCGTCGAGCTCATTGCGCACGTCGGCAAGCTCCTTTTGGGCCTGCTCGAACTTGAGCTTAAAGTCGTTGTCGGCGGCTTCCTCACCGGCGCGGATAGCAGCTTCCACCATCTCGTCCTCGGTCATCGTCGCCTCCTTGTTGGAATCCTCTACCTGGTTCTCGGCAGCCTCGGCGGCCTCGGCCTCGTTGGCCTCGGTATCGTCGACGGCCTCTACGGGAATCTTCACGTCCTTCTCCTCAGAGTCAACGGGGACGGCGCCAGCGGCAGCCGCCTCCGTGCGAGCTTTACGGGCGGACATGATTACTTGTCCTCGTCGTCCACAACCTCGTAGTCGGCGTCGACAACGTCATCGTCGGCAGGCTGGGCACCGGCGGCACCGTCAGTCTGCTGCTGAGCGTCGGCGTAGACAACCTGGGCCAGCTCGTAGGCCACAGACTGCAGGGACTCTCCGGCAGCATTGAAAGCCTCGACGTCAGAGCCC
>CAVEDI010000230.1:0-3765 GCA_963614405.1 Oscillospiraceae bacterium
AGGCGATGTTGTAGTCAATGGCGGGATTTGCAGTGAGCGTGTAAATCATGAATGTTCCTTTCACGAAGCAACGTGTTAATGAAAGTATATTCCACGCATCGGTAAAAGGCTAGGACAACTCGGTGAACGGTGTGGAAGCGATGAAGTACGGCGGGACACCTCTCCCCCGTGGCGGAACAAAAAGGCGCCCCAGCCGAAACCGGGGCGCCGCATGCGCACGAATATGTCGCGTTTCGATTACTGACGATCGAGCTTGCGGACAGCAACGCGCTTGCTGTACTCGTCGACGTGACCGAAGTCGCCGATGCCGACGGACTCGGCAACGTTGGCGCCGGTGGCCATAGCGAGCTTCATGGCCTCCTCGACGTTGTCGCGATCCCTGTACCACTTGTGCAGGAACGCAGCGAGGGTGCAGTCGCCGGCGCAGACGGAAGAGACCAGCTTGATGTTGAACTCACGCTTGGCGTACCAGATGTCCTCGCCGTTGGAGAAGTAAGCGTCGCCGCGGCTACCACGGGTGAGCAGCACGTTCTGAACGCCGGCGTCGTGAGCCATCTTCATGGCAACGCGGACCTCGTCGTCGGTGTCAACCGGCACGCCGAAGATGGCCTTCATCTCGTGATGGTTCGGCTTGATGAGCAGCGGCTTCTTGTGAGCGAGCTCCTTGAGCTTATCGGAGGACAGGTCCAGGACGACGTCGGCGCCACGGGCCTGAGCGTGCTCCATGACCTTAGCCAGGAAGTCAGGCGTAGCTTTGGGAGGCACGGAGCCGGAAACGATCAGGCACTCGAGATCGCCCGCGGTGTCCAGGATGTTGTAGAGCTCCTCCTGGTGCTGCGGCGTGATCGGAGCACCCGGGTTCAGGATGCCGTACTCGTGCTGGCCATCGTTGACGTAGGTGTTAATGCGCGTGATACCGTCGGTCCAGACCGGGCGGCAGAGGCAACCTAGGTTCATGACCTCCTCGACGATGAACTTGCCCGTGAAGCCAGCGAAGAAGCCGAGCGCGACGGTGTCGACGCCCATCTTCTTAAAGGCGAAGGACACGTCGAGACCCTTGCCGTTAGCCGTGTAGCTGGCCGAGCCGGTGCGGACGTTCTCGTCGGGCTCGAGCGGAGAGCTCGAAACCGTCATGTCGACAGCCGGGTTAGCGGTTAGCGTGTAGAACATTTACAGTACCCCCTGTATATGTGAGGGCCGCGTGGCCGGCCCATTCCAACCACGCGGTTACCTCTGATACCAAATTAGCGAGCTGCGGACTCGAGCAGTGACTTGACCTCGGCGGCGGTGTTGCAGGCGAGCGCCTTCTCGGCGAGCTCGTCGCACTCGGCCTTGGTCCACTGGCTGATGGTCTTGCGGGCGCGCAGGATGGATGGAGCGCTCATCGAGAACTCCTCCAGGCCCCAGCTGATCAGCAGCGGCTCGAGCAGCGGATCGGCAGCGGCCTCGCCGCACATACCGACCATGATGCCGGCCTTCACACCGCTCTCGATGATGTTCTTGAGCGAGCGAAGCACGGCGGGATAGTACACCTGGTACAGGTTGGAGATGGTGTCGTTGCCACGGTCGGCGCACATGGTGTAGCCGATCAGGTCGTTGGTGCCGATGGAGAAGAAGTCGGCGACCTCGGCAAGACGGTCTGCGAGCAGCGAAGCGGCAGGTGTCTCAACCATAATGCCGACCTCGATGTTCTCGTTGAACTTGCGACCCTCTTCGGTCAGCTCGGCCTTGCACTGCTCGACGAGCTCCTTGACAGCCAAGACCTCCTCGACGCAGGTGACGAGCGGGATCATGATCTTGACGTCACCGAAGGCGCTGGCGCGCAGCAGAGCGCGGAGCTGGACCTTGTACTGGTCGGGATTGGCCAGGCAGTAACGCACGGCGCGGAAGCCCATGAAGGGGTTATCCTCCTTGACCATGTGCAGATACGGAATCTCCTTGTCGCCGCCAACATCGAGCGTGCGGATGATGACCGGAGCGCCCTTGAGCGCGCTGGCGACCTTGCGGTAGGCGTTGAACTGCTCCTCCTCGGAAGGAAGCTCGGCAGAGTCCATGAACAGGAACTCGGAGCGGAACAGACCGATAGCCTCGGCATCATGATCGAGCGCGTTTGGCACGTCATCGGGGTTACCGATGTTGCAGGCGATGATCTTCTTGATGCCATCGGCAGTCACGGACGGCTTGCCACGGAAGGCCTCGAGGGCTGCCTTCTCGGCAGCGAAGGCCTCGGCCTTGGCGGTGTAGGCAGCGAGCGTCTCCTCGTCGGGATCGGCCTCAACGATACCCTTGCCACCGTCGACGACGACGGTCATGCCGTTGCGCAGAGCGGTGCAGCTGTTGGAAACCGAAAGGACAGCCGGGATCTCGAGGGCGCGCGCAATGATCGCGGAATGCGACGTGCGGCCACCGGTCTCGGTGACGATACCGGCAACGTGGGCCTTATCGATCGTGGCGGTCATGGACGGCGTGAGGTCGTGCACGACAACGACGGTGTTCTCGGGCAGGACGGAGAGGTCGACGACCTCCTTGCCCAGCAGCTCGGCCAGAATACCGGTGCGGATGTCGGCGATGTCGGCCGCACGCAGACGGAACATCTCGTCGTCCATGGACAGGAACATGTTCTCGAACATGGTCGAGGTGTCCATGAGCGCCTGCTCGGCGCAGGTACCGCCGTCAATGGCGGCGTTGATGGCGTCGGTCATGCCCGGGTCCTGAGCCAGGACAATGTGTCCGCTCATGATCTCGGCCTCGGCCTCGCCCACCGTCTCCTTCATGTGGTCGGCCTGAGCCTGGGTCTTCTCGCAGAAGACCGAAAGAGCGGACTGATAGCGCTCCTTCTCTGCTGCCGAATCAGCAACCTCGTGCGGCTCAAACGTCAAGTCGGGATCGACGGCGACCATGACGGTGCCGATACCGATGCCCTCGGAAGCGTTGACTCCCTGATACATTCCCATTCCTCTCTCCGTGTCATGTGATAAAGCGTTTTGCCATATCCATGACAAAAGAGCGCAGTTACCTTACAACAGGTCACTGCGCCCCCAAATATGAACTTAGTTGTTCAACATGCGACCCGTTTGAGTTCTACTCGCCAAGACCGCTCTTGATGAGCTCGATGGCAGCAGCCAGAGCCTCGGCCTCGTCAGCGCCGTCGCACTTTACCTCGACCTCGGTGCCGCAGGGGATACCAGCAGCCATGAGGGCCATCGGGGACTTGCCGTTGACCTCCTTCTCGGGGGTGACGACCGTCACGTCACAGGCGTACTTGCCCATGGTGGAGGCGAACAGACCAGCCGGACGCATGTGCAGACCCTGAGGATTAACGAGGGTAGCCTTCTCAGAAACCATAATTGACTCCTTTTTGTGTTTAACCCCTGTCATGCATGTGGCAGGAGTCAGATTCACGACGTTGTTTATATTAACTCACATCAAACGGTTTTTCATTGTGTTTCAGACGAATTATTGGACAGATGTCGTATCCCTGCGCTCGCCCTCCGGGCGGGGCGGTTAAGTTTGCTGCTCTACAGTCCTGCGCAAGACGGAAAGCACATTAAGTGCTTTCCTTTGCGTGCGGAACTCGCGACAAACTTAATCGCCGCGCCCGGCGAGCAAGCTGCGGAAACTCGGTCGATCCAAAGTAATAACGTGCGAACGGAATTCTGGCTGATGAACTGTTCGCGACAAAGACTCGATAGGTAGCCCCCTCTATGCCCTTTTATAAGTTGCGGTGAAATAGGGACTGAATTTGGGGTTGAACCGTTTAAACAG
>CAVEDI010000231.1:0-12773 GCA_963614405.1 Oscillospiraceae bacterium
GTCGCGCCCTTGAAGTTGAACGTCAGATTGTCCAAATGCGGCCCGCGCAGCGTCGGCCGGTCCGCCGTTCGTTAGAACGGCGGAACTAAATCAACTTGAAACCCTTGCGCTTGCCCACGGAGAGGGTGTCGCCCAGCTTGAGGGCGCTGGGATCGATGTTATAGCTCTTGGGAGCCACGGCCTTGCCGTTGATCTTGACGCCGCCGCCGTCGATATCGCGACGAGCCTGGCCGGCGCTCGCCGAAAGACCCAAGTCCTTGAGCAGGCCGGCGAGGTAGATCTGGCCCTCGTCGTTGACGGTCAGCTCAACGTGCTTCTCGGGGAAGTCGGCGAGCTGGCCCTCCTTGAACACGCGGTCGAACTCAGCCTGAGCCTCGTCGCCGGCACCGGCGCCGTGGTAGGTGTCGCACAGGTCGCGACCCAGAGCGCGCTTGAGCTCATAGGGATCAGCAGAGCCGTCGGCCAGAGCAGCGTCGATCTTGTCGACCTCGGCCGGGGTGAGCGAGCTGGCCAGACGATAGTACTTGCCGATCATCTCGTCGGGGATGGACATGGTCTTGCCGAACATGTCCTTGGGCGCGTCGGTCAGGCCGATGTAGTTGCCGTATGACTTGGACATCTTGCGCACGCCGTCGGTACCCTCGAGCAGCGGCATGGTGAGCGCGATCTGCGGCTCCATGCCCATCTTCTCCATGAGCTCACGGCCAGCGAGCAGGTTGAAGAGCTGATCGGTGCCGCCCATCTCGACGTCGGCCTTGATCTGCACGGAGTCGAAAGCCTGCATCACGGGGTACAGGAACTCGTGCAGGGCGATCGGCGTCTGAGACTGGTAGCGCTTGGTAAAGTCGTCGCGCTCGAGGATGCGGGCGACGGTGAACTTGGAGCACACCTGCAGCAGGCCGGCCAGATCCATCGACAGGATCCAGTCGCCGTTGTGCACGATGGTGGTCTTCTCGGGATCCAGGATCTTCATGGCCTGGCTCACGTAGGTCTCGGCGTTGGCCTCGATCTGCTCCTGCGAAAGCTGCGGGCGGGTGGAGTTCTTGCCCGAAGGATCGCCGATCAGTGCGGTGCCGTTACCGATGATGAGGGTGACCTTGTGGCCCAGGTCCTGGAACTGACGCATCTTGCGCAGGGGCACGGCGTGGCCCAGGTGCAGGTCGGGGCTGGTGGGATCGACGCCGAGCTTGATGTTGAGGGGCTCGCCCTTCTCAAGCTTCTTGCGAAGGTCGGCCTCGGGGACGATCTGCGCGGCGCCCGAGGTGATGATACGCATTTGCTCGTCAACAGACAGCATTGGGTATCCTCCTTTTGCTATAGCACCCTCACCGGATACGGCGGTGCTCGAAGTTCATAAACCCACTAATAATAACCAAAACGGCGCGACCGAACACCTACGACAGGAAAATCCTCGTCCTGCCGCACGCGTCAACGGCGACCGGCAGACGTGTACCGTCACGCTCGACCAGATAGCGTACCTGCCGACGACGCAAGCAGTCGCGGCAACGGACCTGTCCCGTCGCATCGGTAGCGCAGACGCCCTCGGCGGTCAGCAGGCAGTGCTCGCACACCATAAGCTCGGGACGGTCGGCGTCGACCGGACCCCAGACGCCGGGTTCAGCAGCCAGTTCGGCAATACGCTCCGCATCATTGCCGAGCAACTCGGCCGGCAAGTACACCCGCCCCGCACCGAGTTCGCGCAGCCAGGCAAGCGTAGCCCGATTCGCGCAGAACACCGGCGCCGCCACGTCAAACGTCACGCCCAGCTCGCGAGCGATCACCACCTGTCCCAGGTTGCGGCAGACGACGCGCCCGGCACGCTGCATCAGTGAGCGGGTCCGGTCAGCGTCACCCGTGCGGCACACCTCGTCAAGCACCACAACGGCGTCGGACAAATCGAGTTCTCCGCGCGGGTCGGCATCCATCAGCTGCCAAGCAAAAACCATGCGAATGGGAACCGCGCACTCCACCAACTCCGTCGACGCACCGCCATCCACCGCAACGCCCTCAAAGGGCAGCACCTCAACGGCACGCGCAACGGGCGCAATCGCATCCGCCTCGGCCCGCATGCGCTCCAACACCGCCGCCGTCTGATCCAACACGCCGGCGCTGCGAATCAGGTATACCTCGCAGCCCGTGCCCACCTTACGCTTGCAATGCACGACGACGCGCTCCCCCGCTGCGGCATCCACCGGGCAGGGCACCTGCGGCCAGCGCTTGGGCACATCGGGACGCGCGTCGACACCCGGATAGAACCGAATCTCGAGCGTGTCACCCGCCGCCACGGCGGCGTCGAACTCAACGGTCACCTCTTCGTGGCCCACAGCGACCAAGCGTCCCACGCGCACGCCCTGGTTAATTGCGCGCTCAAAGCTCATCAGCTCGGCACCCGAACGCCCTCGCAGGTACGCATCGGTAAACCCACGGTTAAACGACCTTCCCAGCTCGCGTTCAAGCTCTTCCACGGCACCGGGGTCCCACGCGTCGTCGCGCAGCATATCGAGCGCCCGGCGCCACACCCGCACCACATTGAATACGTAATCGGGGTTCTTCATGCGCCCCTCGATCTTGAGCGACGCCACGCCGGCATCTACAAGCTCGGGCAGATGCGCAATACCCAGATAGTCGCGCGGGCACAACAGGCGATCCCCTTCGACGGCGACAACGCTCTGCCCCGCCTCGTCCACCAGGTCGTACGCCAGACGGCACGGCTGCGTGCAGTCGCCGCGCATCGCCGAGCGCCCACGCCGCAGGGCCGAGAACTCGCACGCCCCCGAATAGCCGATGCAAATCGCACCGTGGCAGAATACCTCGATGGGCACGCCCGTGGCACATAGCGCCGCAATCTCGTCGACCGTCAGCTCGCGCGCCGTCGTCACACGCTCGACCCCCAGCTCATCGGCGGCAAGCCGCACGGCGCCTTCGCTATGAACGCCCGCCTGCGTGGACAGGTGAATCTCGACCCCGGGAATCGCCGCGCTCAGCACGCAGGCCAACCCGGCATCGGCGACAATCAGAGCATCGGCGCCCAGCTCCAGTGCATGAGCTCCCAACGCCACCGCGTCGGACAACTCATCGTCAAACACGAACACGTTGAGCGTCACGTACACGCGCACGCCATGGGCATGCGCCACGGCGCAGCCGCGCGCAAACTCGTCATCCGTAAAGCCATGCGCGCTCACGCGGGCGTTAAAGCCGCCCAACCCCGCATAGATGGCATCGGCACCCGCGGCGATGGCCGCAAGCATCTGGTCGAGTCCGCCCGCCGGCGCCAGCAGCTCGGGCAGCGCCGCACCGGCAGCATCCAATCCAGTCTCGTATTGTCCGCTCGGCCCCATCGCCCGAATCGCCATCGGCAAACTCCTTACCAAGGTATGCATTCACTCTGAAAAATGCCATCTTCCAGCATACACGAGGCCTCGCGCGCCCCGTTTGGTTTATCGTGTAATAACTTATGTCCATCCTGCCTCGACGGCACATCCGCCGCCCGGCACGACATACCTGGAGGTCAATATATGGGTCCTCGCCAACGACAGGGACGCAGCCGTTCAAAGACGCATGCTCTGCCCATAATCCTGCTCTCATTTTTAGGCTTTCTGCTGATTGCGGGCGTGGCATTTGGCATCGGCATGGTCGGCAACGTCAACCGCTGGCTGTCCGATCTGCCCGACTACACCGACGCCAACGCGTATCTGGTGAGCGAGCCCACCGAGATCGTCGACTGCAACGGCAACAAGATCGCGAGCTTCTACACGCAAAACCGCAAGTCCATCACCAAGGACGAGGTCTCCCCCTACGTGCTGCAGGGCACCGTTGACGTCGAGGACGAGCGCTTCTACGAGCACGGCGGTATCGACCTGTGGGGTATCGCGCGTGCTGCGGTGGCAACCCTCGGCGGCGGGCACGAAGGCGCCTCGACTATCACCCAGCAGCTGGTGCGCAACACCATTCTGCAGGAGGAGCAGTTCGACTCGACCATCGAGCGTAAGGTGCGCGAGGCCTACATCGCCGTCAAGATGGAGGACATGTACTCCAAAGACGAGATCCTCATGATGTACCTCAACACCATCTACTACGGCCACGGCGCCTACGGCATCGAGGCCGCAGCCGAAACCTATCTGTCCAAGAGCGCCGCCGACCTCACCCTGAGCGAGGCCGCGCTGCTCATCGGCCTTCCCAACTCGCCCTCGCAGTACGACCCCACGGTCAACCCCGACCTGGCGCTGTCCCGTCGCAACAAGGTCCTTGACAACATGTTGCGCCTGGGCCACATTACGCAGGAGGAGCACGATGCCGCACAGGCCGAGCCCATCACCCTCAACGTGACCGAAATCTCGGGCAGCGGCGTCGACGTATACTCACAGCCCTACTTTGTCGCCTATGTTAAGCAGCTGCTGGAGCAGGAGTTCTCGACCGACGTGCTCTTTAAGGGCGGTCTGACCGTCAAGACCACCATCGACCCCACGATGCAGCAGGTGGCAGAAAATGCCGTCCGCGAGCAGCTCGACACGCTCTCGCTCGACGGCCTGGACATGGGCATGGTCGTCGTCGATCCCAAGACCGGCTACATCAAGTGCATGGTGGGCGGCTACGACTACAACGCCGACGAGAACCATGTGAACCACGCTACGGCGAAGCGCCCCGTGGGCTCCACGTTTAAGGCCTTTACGCTGGCAACTGCCATCCAAAACGGCATGAACCCCAACGTCACCCTCAACTGCAACTCGCCGCTCAAGGCCAAGGGCACCACGACCGAGGTCCAAAACTACGCCAACCATAGCTATGGCAACATCACGCTTAAGCAGGCGACGGCATACTCCTCCAACACCGGTTACATCCAGGTGGCGGAAGCCGTCGGCAACAGCAAGATCATCTCGCTCGTCAAAAAGCTCGGCATCGATCCCGCCAAGGACAACATCGAGGACGTTCCCGTCATGACGCTCGGCACCGGCTCGATCTCGCCGCTCGAGATGGCCGCCGCCTACGCGACGTTTGCCAACGGCGGCTACTATCGCCAGCCGATCGCCATCACCGAGATTGACTCTCGTACCGGTTCGGTGCTGTACCAGCACACGGACAATCCCTCACAGGTGCTTACCGAGGGCGAGGCCGCCGCGGTCACCGATGTTCTGTCCGGCGTCATGCAGGGCGGCGGTACGGGTGCTGCCGGTGCCCTGAGCGTCAACCAGCCCTATGCCGGCAAGACGGGCACCACCGACAACACCACCAACCTGTGGTTCTGCGGCTATACCCCGCAGCTGGCGTGCGCCCTGTGGACCGGCTATTCCGTGGGCGAGATCCCCATCCAAAAATACGGCACAGACCTGCTGGGCGACAGCACCAACCTGCCTGTCTTTAAGCGGTTTATGAACACCGTTCTGACCGGTACCGAGCGCGAGGAGTTTGCGACCGGAACGGCGCCCACCTACAAGAACAACAGCGTCTGGAAGTTCTACGGCACCAACAACTCCAAGAAGACGGAGAACGACGACAAGGACGAGAACGAGGACGAAGAGGAAACCACCACAACGACTACCACGACGACCACGACCACCGAGACCACGGGCGGCGACACCACCGGCGGCACCGGTACGACCGGTGGCTCGACGGGCGGCTCCACTGGTGGTTCGACCGGCGGCGATGGCGGCACGCCTACGCCTACGCCTACGCCTACACCCACTCCCGACCCCTCGCCCACGCCTGACGATACGGTCGGCTAGAAATCATCCGGCCATAAGCAACAAGGCCCCCGAGCAGCTTATTAAACTGCTCGGGGGCCTTTTAGTTTAAAGCGACCTGGTGGGCGGTCTTTATACCGGCAAACAAAAAAGGGGGTACCGACCAACGTCGATACCCCTTACAAGACACTATGTCAGCGCGCGCAGTGCCGAGCGCTCGACCCGCACGTCTACTTGCGAGAATTGCTCAGCTTATTGATCAGCGCCTCAAGACGCTCGCCGTCCTCGGCCGTCTGGGCAATAACCAAAATCGTATCGTTGCCGGCAAGCGAGCCAAGCACATCGGGCAACTCTGCCGCATCAACGGCGGCGGCGATGCCGGAAGCCGTGCCAGGCTGAGCCTTGATCATAACCAGATTATCGGTACGCAGAACGCCCGTTACAAGCTCGGAAACCATACGCTGCAGGTGCAGATCCTCTGCCAGAACATAGATGCCCTCAGGGAGCTTACGCAGCCCCATGTCGGCAATATCACGAGAGACAGTCGCCTGCGTGCAATCAAAACCCATAGCACGGAGCTCATCGACCAGCACGCGCTGCGTGCGGACGTCCTTATTGCGCACAATATCTCTAATGGCATCCTGGCGCCCATTGCGTTTTTTAGCCATACAAACCCTCACTCCAAAAGATGGCGGAGACAATCAATGATTGAATAGTTTAACGCTATTTGAAGGCTTTTGTGTATAAGAACGCATTTCGAAACAATTCTATGCAAGTTTGTTTCGAAATGAGCCGTTTAGGCGGTTTTTGCGCCCGTCCGGTTAAGAAAAGCTGCCAGATGCGTACACATCACGCAGCGCGCGGGCTTGGCGCTGGCGATCGGCCCAAACAACAGACCGAGCCCCCGATGGTTATCCTTGAGCGCGGCGACCATCTGACGGGTTCGAGGCGCCTCGAGCATATCACGCATACGGGCGGAACGCTCGATTGAGGACACTCCATGCGGGCTCAGACACAAATTCTCGATGCAGGCGACCAGTCCGGCAAAGTAGAACTTTTGGGTTGCCAGCTTGAGCCGACCACCGCTATCTGCTTCCGAGAGTGAGTCCGCAAGCTCGTCGAGCGCTCGGGTGTCATCGGATACCTTGGCATACATGGTGGGATCAAAGGCATCTGTAAGTTTAGGTGCCGCCGTGTGGAAACAAGCATCGCCGCAGCCGGACACGCATCGTGTCTGCGAAAGCGCGCATGCCATAAACCCAACTGTGCGAAACGCCTTGTCGCACAAAAGGCATGCCTCAAACAGCGAGCGGCTGTACATCACACCAGAGGTCTGAACGACTAGGCCGCCTAAAATCAACTGAGGCAGCCCGGCCACCATCGAAGATTTGCTATCAATGGAAATATGAGCAGCATCCAAGACGCGCGAATGGCGCTCTCGATGTGCATCATAGCGGTCGAGCGACACCGTGGGGAGCACTATGTCTGCCGTAGTATCGCACGCGATATTGACCATCTTGGAAAGGGACTGCGGAGCAAACCACTCATCGGCGTTCATAGCGATGATTTGAGAGCCGCGCGAGGCAGCAAAACCGGCACGAAGACAAGCGCCGCGCTTCGCGTCCTCGACGTCAATCAAATCAATATGAATGTCCCTGTCGGCAGCAACTTGAAGCGAATGGCGCACACCGGGCGCAGCATCGCGGCAGACAACGACAATCTGCAAATCGTAGAGGTCTTGGTTCTGGATACTCTCGAGCGCACGCATCGCATAGCTGGGCGAACCTTCTACCACAAGGATCACCGAAAGTCGCGGATGCGAGCCACGTCGAACCAAGTTATCCGTCCTCTCGACAGCAGTGAATCAAACTGTCGTTCATGGTACACCCCGGCAATAAAAGCAATGAGACACCGGTTGTATTGCACGCCAAGAACAGATGTTGCACACGCGCAGCCCACAGATGACAGGTGCCGACGCACGACGCGCCGAGCCCTCCCCTAGTCGAGCACGACAAGCTCGGCGGGATCGTAATCCACGCCCATAAACGTAAGGCCGCAGGCAGGAGCCGTGGGGCCCGCAGCGGTACGGTCGCAAGCATCGATGACCTCGCGCATCCACTCGGGTTCACGGCGATGCATGCCAATCTCGACAAGCGTGCCCACGATCGTGCGGACCATCGAATGCAGAAACGCATTGCCCTCGATGGTAAACGTCAGGATGTCCTCGCCAAACGCAACCTCATGGCCAAACTCGGCACGCATCACGCAGCGGTGCGTGGGCTTGCCCACGGCAGACGCCACCTTGCAAAAGCTCTTGAAGTCCTGCTCGCCCAGCAGCGCGGGACAGGCCGCAGACATCGCCTCAACATCCAATGGGTAGCGATGCCACCACACCGCACCGCGCGAAAGCACAGGGCGCGCGTCGCGATCGGCAATACGGTACGTATACGTACGGGAACGCGCATCAAAGCGTGCAGAAAAGCCTTTACGGGCCTTGTAGACCTCGTTTATGGCGATATCTTTGGGCAGGAGGGCATCCATAGCCCTCAGCCACCTACGGCGCGTCAAAGCCAACTCAGCGTCCGTTACGGGCACGCTGATAAACTGTGCCACCGCATGCACGCCGGCATCGGTACGTCCCGCACACGTCAGGTCGATCGGACGGCGCAGGAGCGTCTCAATAGCTCGACGTAGCTCACCCGCAACCGTCGTCTGTCCCGGCTGCTCGGCAAATCCGCTATACGACGAGCCATCATAGGCCACGCGAAATACGAGCGTGGCGTCAAGCTCGGAAATCGAATTGAAATCAGACGGCGCAGTCATGGGCGCTCCCAACAAACAAGCAACGGTATCGCGACAAAAAAAGAGGGGTACGCGAACGTACCCCTCGAATATAGCCTATGCAGACGGATTGTCTACTCAGCGGTCTCCTCAGCAGGAGCCTCCTCGGCAGCCTCGACCTTCTTGGGAGCAGCGGCCTTCTTGGGGGCCGGAGCAGCCTTCTTAGCCTTAGGCGTGCAAGGCTCGGTGACGAGCTCCATGATAACGATGGGAGCGTTGTCGCCCTTGCGGTTACCGAGCTTCATGATGCGGGTGTAACCGCCGTTGCGGTCCTGCCACATGCCCTGAGCAGCCTTGTCGAAGATCTCGGCAACGAGCTGCTTATCGTCGAGCTTGGCGATAGCCAAACGACGAGAGTGCAGGTCGCCCTTCTTGGCCCAGGTGATGATCGGATCGACGACCGAACGCAGCGCCTTAGCGCGGGTCTCGGTGGTCTTGATGCGGTCGTTCTCGAAGAGGGCCTTAGCAAGGCTCTTCTTCATGGCCTTGGTGTGGCTCGCATCGGTGCCGAGCTTCAGGCCCTTCTTAACGTTATGACGCATGGTCTAGTTTCTCCTCAAATATGCGAAGCATTAAGCCTTCAGGCTCAGGCCCATGGACTCAAGCTTGTCCTTCACTTCCTCGATCGACTTAACACCGAAGTTACGGATGTTGAGCAGATCGTTCTCCGAGAACTCAACGAGCTGACGGACCGAGTGAATGCTGGCGCGCTTAAGGCAGTTGTAAGAACGGACGGAAAGGTCCAGATCCTCGATCTGCTTGTCCAGCTCAGCGTTGTCGTTGGTGACCTCGGGAGCGAAGATCGAAGCCTCCTCCTCGACCTCGGGGGTCTCGGCAAGGTTCATAAAGGCAGCCATATGCTGGTTAATGATATTGGCAGCCTGGACCACGGCGTCGCGCGGGGCGATGGAGCCGTTGGTCTCGATCTCGAGGACAAGGCGGTCGTAGTCGGTGTGCTGACCGACACGGCAAGCCTCAACGAGCTTGGCGCAACGGGAAACCGGCGAGTACAGCGAGTCGACGTGGATCACACCGATGGGATCGTTGTCGCGTTTGTTGGCCTCGCCAGAAACATAGCCGCGGCCATAGCCGATGCGCATGCTCATGGTGAGATGGCCACCCTCGGTGAGCGTAGCGATGTGCTGCTCGGGGTTGACCAGCTCAAACTCGGACGGAATAAAGAAGTCCGCACCGGTGACCTCGCAGGGGCCGTCAACCGAAATGGTGGCGGTCGCCTCGTCGGTCGTGCCGAGAGCCCTGAAGACAAGACCCTTGACATTCAGGACGATGTCGGTGACATCCTCGACCATGTTAGGGATGGTCATGAACTCGTGCTGCGCGCCATCGATCTGAATAGCCTCGACGGCGGCACCCTCGAGCGAGGACAGAAGAACGCGACGAAGGGAGTTACCCAGCGTATCGCCGTAGCCACGCTCGAGCGGCTCGACGGAGACACGAGCAGACGTCTCGTTGATCTCTTCGACCTGAACCTGAGGCCTAATGAATTCTGACATGTATTACCTCCAGCCTCAGCAGCCCGGATGGACTACTTAGAGTAGAGCTCGACGATGAGCTGCTCGTTGATATCACCGCTGATCTGCTCACGCGTCGGCAGAGCGAGCACGTTACCAGACAGCTTCTCGATATCGACCTCGAGCCAGCCAGGGACCTCAAAGCGCTCGGAGGAAATCAGGGCCTCCTTGATGGGGAGGAGGTCACGGAACTTCTCGCCGACAGCGACGACGTCGCCGGCCTTGACGCGGTAGGACGGGATGTCCACGCGCTTGCCGTTCACGGTGAAGTGACCGTGACGGACGGACTGACGAGCCTCTTTGCGGGTGCGGGCGAAGCCAAGACGGAAGACGACGTTGTCGAGGCGAGACTCAAGAATGATCATGAGGTTCTCACCGGTGACGCCGTTCATCTTACGGGCCTTGTTGAAGTAGCCGTGGAACTGCTTCTCCAGAACGCCATAGATGAACTTGACCTTCTGCTTCTCGCGCAGCTGCATGCCGTACTCAGATTCCTTGCGACGGCGCTTGGGCTGACGGATAGATTCCTTCTTGCTGCTGTAACCGAGCTCAGCGGGATCGATCCCGAGCTGACGGCAGCGCTTAAGAACAGGAGTCCTGTCGATTGCCATATTGATACGATCCTTTCAGTTACACGCGACGACGCTTCTTGGGGCGGCAGCCGTTGTGCGGAATGGGGGTCTTGTCCTGGATGCTCGAGACCTCGAGGCCAGCAGCCTGGAGGGAGCGGATGGCGGTCTCACGACCGGAGCCGGGGCCCTTGACGAAGACGGAAACCTTCTTCATGCCGTGCTCCATGGCCTGCTTGGCAGCAGCCTCGGCAGCCATCTGGGCAGCGAACGGCGTGGACTTACGGGAGCCCTTGAAGCCCACCTGGCCAGCCGACTTCCAGGAAATGACGTTGCCCTGGGGATCGGTGATCGAAACGATCGTGTTGTTGAACGTAGAACGAATGTGAGCCTGGCCCACGGAAATGTTCTTACGGTCCGCGCGCTTCAGACGGGCAGCGCGAACGTTCTTCTTAGCAGTAGCCATCTATCTAGCGCTCCTTATTTCTTCTTCTTAGCACCGATCTGACGCTTCGGGCCCTTGCGGGTACGAGCGTTAGTGTGGGTGCGCTGGCCGCGGACCGGGAGGCCCTTGCGGTGACGAAGGCCACGGTTGCAGCCGATGTCCATAAGGCGCTTGACGTTCTGGTTGCGCTCACGGCGGAGGTCGCCCTCAACCATGATCTGATTCTTATCGATATAATCGCGGATGGCGTTAACCTCATCCTCGGTGAGGTCCTTAACGCGCGTATCCACGTTAACGTTGCACTCGACGCAAATCTTCGTCGCAGTGGTGCGGCCGATGCCGTAAATGTAGGTCAGACCGATCTCAACGCGCTTCTCACGCGGGAGGTCGACACCATTAATACGGGCCAACGTAGTCTCCTCTCTTAACCCTGACGCTGCTTATGACGGGGGTTCTCGCAAATGACGAGGACCTTGCCATGGCGCCTAATGATTTTGCACTTATCGCACATCTTCTTGACCGAAGGACGTACCTTCATCGTTCTTCCTTTCGGTAGCGCTCAAACTACTTCCCTACTATCTACTCGCCCAGCCGCAGGCGTTTAAAACTATGGCTGGTCTTCACACGCAAACCGACCGTAGGTTGAGCTAAGCCTGCAGTCGGAAAAGAGCGTGTATGCGTGCCGCTATTTATAGCGATAGGTGATGCGGCCGCGGGTCAGGTCGTACGGGGAAAGCTCCACGACAACCCTGTCACCGGGGAGAATGCGGATGTAATTCATTCGGATCTTGCCAGAAATGTTGCACAGAACCGAATGACCGTTCTCGAGCTCGACCTTAAACATGGCATTGGGCAGCGGTTCCTTTACCGTACCCTCGAGCTCAATTGCGTCTTCCTTCTTCACAAGCAATCATCTTTCTCTAGAAAACGACAGCGATTGAGTATTCTACAATACGTATCCACGCATCGTAATATCTTCGTAATGGCTCCACATCTAAGTGGGACTTATTACATTTGAAATGTTGAGGCGTGCATTTGACGCAAGCCCTACATTTCACCGCCTTGCAAGGAACACCAGGAACCCTGGGCATCCGTGGTAAGAATCACCGGACCGTCATTGGTAATGGCGACGGTGTTCTCGTAGTGCGCGGCGGGCAGGTGATCGTTGGTCGTAACGATCCAACCATCGGAGCCTGTACTCACATGATTGGAACCCATCGTAACCATCGGCTCGATGGCAATGACCATACCAGCCTGAAGGCGAACGCCTCTCCCCTTCTTTCCATAATTTGGAACGTTGGGGTCCTCGTGCATCACGCGGCCGATACCATGCCCCACGTAATCGCGAAGCACGCCGTAACCGTGAGACTCGGCGAGGGACTGAACGGCATAGCCGACGTCCCCGATATGGTTACCGGGAACAGCCTGCTCGATGGCAGCCTTTAGGCAATCGCGCGTAACCTCGCACAGGGCCTTGGCCTCGGGCGTGGGCGTGCCGACGAAAAACGTCCAAGCGTTATCGCCAACCCAACCGTCAACGACAGCTCCCGTATCGATGGAGATGATATCGCCATCGCGCAGGATCATGTCCGGGTTGGGAATACCGTGAACCACGGCATCGTTGATCGATGCGCAAATGGTCCCCGGGAACCCACCGTAGCCCTTAAAGGCAGGGGTGCCGCCATGCATGCGGATAATCTGCTCGGCA
>CAVEDI010000232.1:0-4181 GCA_963614405.1 Oscillospiraceae bacterium
GTACGGGCACTCTGATTGGTGCCCGAAAGCTTAGCGCCCACGGTAATAATCACAGCCTCATCGCCGGCCTCTCGCGCCTCGGCAATAGCCTGCGAAAACGCGTACGGGTTGACCTGGCCGGTCTTGGGCAGCTCATCGCGCTCCACGAGCATCTCGTAAAAGCGCTGGTGATCGATGTCGACGCCATCCATGTACACATCGGTGCCAAAGGTGACGGACAGCGGCAGAACACGCAGAGCGGGATGCTCAGCCGGCGACATATCGCTCGCGGAATCGGTAATAATACGAATGGACATAGCGAATCCTTTCTTGCGCAGGTCCCGCGCAGGGAATTTTGACAGCAATGCCCCGGCACGGCATACGCGCTCAAACGGGACTATGCAGTTGTTAAGTTGTTGATTGGAAGCAAATGCCTTGGCGGCCTTAGATCTCGCGCAGGGTGTTGAGAATCGTGCGCAGCGACGCATACATCTGCTCGCGCTGCTCCACACCCATAGCCTTACCGGTGGTATCGAGCACCTCGCGAATGATGCGGTCCGCCTCGCTCATGCTCTCGCCGCCCAGAGCGGTCAGGCGCACCGGAGCACGATACTTAACGGCGGCATCGCCCGAATCATCGACCTCGACGTAGCCACCCTCCTCCAGATGCGCGAGCGTACGCGAGACGGCGGCGCGGGTCACGCCTGCCATGCGAGCCAGGTCGGCGCCAGTCAGGCCGTCCTTGCTGCGCTCAAGATAGTACAGGCACATAACGTCGGAGCCCTTGAGGCCCAGCCTTGCGCCCTCGGATGTCTTAATGCGCTGGATCTCCTTGTAGAGCCCGCTGATCAGTCCGACAAAGTCCTCGAAACGTGTCTCATCGCTCTGCTGCATGGGAGACGACCGCCTTTCGCTTGCATAATGCTAACGGGTAAACATCTTAGCCGTACCCAGCGGCCGCCAGCCCTGCACGACCTATTTGTTGACCCATCAACATAAAAACCACCACAAAGGACAGGTACCTTTGTGGTGGTTTTGACCGGCGAACATGATCCGCAGACGCCGCTACAGCTCCACACAGGGATTGTCGCGGGTCACAAGTGTCTTAACGACAACCGTCGCTCCCAGATAGCGCTCAAGCAGTTCGGCTAAGCGATCGATCGCTGCCTGGCAATCCCCCATCCGCTCGGGCTCCACGCACTCAATCGCCAGGAACGCATCGGCCGAATCATCGGACAGAGCCGTTCGAACGCCGTCGCGCCAGTTCCAGCAGCGGCACACGGCGCCCGCATCATCGATGTAGGCGAGCTCTCCAGGCAACGTCGGATCGTCCGCCTCCTCGCCAAGCGGCAGGAATGCGTCGCCGCCATCAGTAACCGCCAGGCGCAGATTACCCTCGATAGCGCGCAGGTCCTCGCCGCCAACGGGCAGCGCGTAGGTCAGCGACACCGTGTTGTAGATGTCCACCGCCGGTGTGATATGACCGACCGGCTTGCCCTTGAGCACGCGCTTGAGCAAATTCTCGATCGAGCAGCGGGCGCCCTTTTTGGTCTTGAACAGACGGTAGGCCTCGCGCCATGCTTTGACCGGTGCGTTCTCGCTGATAGTATCGCTGGTCAGATGACGCTCCGCATCGATATTGGCGCGGTCGAGCAACGCGGCGATCGCATCCACGTCCTCCTGGGGAATCTGAGCCGCGGGCTTCATGCCCTTTACGACCACCACACCGACCGCTGCCTGCGGAAACAGCTCCCAGAATGAATCCTCAGCAATAAAGCCCTTCATACGTGCTCCCTTCATCGTGCGCGCCCGAGCGAGGGCGCCTAAACAAAAAGCGCCCTCACGACGGCCACCTTCAAAGTCCTACGGTGCCGTCACAAGAACGCTTGCGCTGTCCCCATCCGGAGAAGGGGACGATATGTCAGGCGTATTGTAACCCGAGTCATCCACGCGAGCAAAACCACCACAAAGGTGCCTGTCCCCTTTGTGGTTGATATGGACTCACGGCGAAGCTAGTGGCGAAGTCCCAGCAGCCCGCGGCCGCGATGACGGGCGTCGGCGTGTACTTGAGCGTGCGGACCGGCGGCCTTGACGGACTCGGGCAGGTGCGAGTACTTCTTCTCGAAGTTCTCCTCGAACATCACGGCCAGGTTGTGTGCAGCCTCGTCGTAACGAGCGGTGCTCTGCCAGTACCGGCGCGGCACCAGGATGCCGTCGGGCACACCGTGGCACGTGGTGGGAATGTCGACGTTAAAGATGTCGTCGTGCACGAACTCGCTGTCCTCGATGGTACCGTCGAGGGCGCGCGCAACCAGCGAGCGCGTGTAGGCCAGCTCGATGCGATGGCCTACGCCGTAGCCGCCGCCGATCCAGCCGGTGTTGACCAGGTACACGCGCGTGCGGCCGTCGGCAATGCGCTCGCCGAGCATCTTGGCGTAAACCATGGGGTCGAGTGGCATAAACGGCTCGCCGAACAGCGAAGAGAACGTGGGCGTGGGCTCGGTGACGCCGACCTCGGTGCCGGGAATCTTAGCCGTAAAGCCCGTCACAAAGTGGTACATGGCGGCGTCGGCCGTCAGACGCGAGATGGGCGGCAGCACGCCAAAAGCGTCGCAAGTCAGGAACAGCACGACACTCGGAGTGGTGCCCATGCCCTTAGTCCACGCGTTAGGAATGTGCTCCACGGGATAGGCCACGCGCGTGTTGTGCGTGATCGAGATGTCATCGTAGTTTGGCTTGCGGTTCTCGTCGAGCACCACGTTTTCGCAGATCGCGCCAAAGCGGACAGCGTTGAAGATCTCGGGCTCGTGGAAGGCGTCCAGGCCCTCGCATTTGGCGTAGCAGCCGCCCTCGATGTTGAAGATGCCCATGTCGGACCAGCCGTGCTCGTCGTCGCCGATCAGCAGGCGCGTGGGATTGGCCGAAAGCGTGGTCTTGCCGGTGCCGGACAGGCCAAAGAACACGGCGGTCTCGTGCGTGACGGGATCCATGCTGGCCGAGCAGTGCATGGGCAGCACGTCGTCCTCGACGGGCAGCAGATAGTTCATGACGCTAAAAATCGACTTTTTAATCTCGCCGGAGTAGCCGGTGCCGGCGACCAGAATCACGCGTTCCTGGAAGTTGATGACCACGGCAGCGCTGGAGTTGAGGCCCTTGATGGCAGGGTCGCACTGGTAACCGGGCGCTGCGAGCACGCAGAAGTCGGGCTCGCCGGTGCGCGCGATTTCGCGGGCGAGCGGACGGGCGAGCATTTGCTTAATGAAGAGTGCCTGGCTGGCACGCTCGCAGGCAACAAGCAGGCGACGCGTGTGGTTGCGGTCAGCGCCCGCCATGCCGCGCGTGACGAACACGTCGCGCTCGTTGAGATAGTCGACGATGCCGGCCTTGATGGCCTCATAGCTCTCGACGGACAGTGGGCGGTTGACCGCACCCCAGGCGATCTTGTCGTGAACATCGGGGGTGTCAACGATAAAGCGGTCATTGGGGGAACGGCCGGTACGCTCCCCCGTCTCGATCACCAGCGCGCCGTTGGATGCCATGCGGCCTTCTTCGCGGCGGATAGCGTGCTCGACGAGCTCCGCGGCGGGCAGATCGACCAGCAGACGGGGTTGATTCTCGGCGGGATCTTCGACCAGCGTAATACCAAAATTGGACAGAACTTCTGCAGGGGTAACACCAGGCATGGGGCCTCCTTTAAAAACGCGGCACGTGGACGCGGCGCGCACTTTACTCACGTAAAGCCCGTTGTACCCGATATGCAAAAACGTTTTTGCGGCAAGGGCGGCAAGCCCGCCCAACGGTCAAAAATCGCAGGCAAGCGGCCCAGTCATTGGGGACGTTCTTAAACGACTAGTCATTGGGGACACTCTTGAACAGGCAACATTCAAGGAGTGTCCCCGGATGCCGGCACTTAGGGACGTTCCCAAAGTGCCTGCACATAAGGAACGTCCCTAAGTGCCGACTACCGAATGGCGCCGCCGAAATTATCGAACAACCTGTTCAAAAACACGAGCGGACACCGCGGTGTCTATACTAGAGCGCAGCAATAGAAAGGACCCCGCTTTGAGCATCACGCCCCTCGATAGCATTCGCCGCGCCATCGCCCGCCGTAACGGCATCTCCAACCCCGCTGCATCGAAAGACGGCGCCGCGAAGGCCCAGGGCGGCCGCATCGAGAACGTTCACTAATCATGTACTAATCT
>CAVEDI010000233.1:0-3368 GCA_963614405.1 Oscillospiraceae bacterium
GCCTCCAGGGCTACGCCCACGCGCTGGAGCTGCTGAGGGAGCATCTCGAAAAGTAAAATGCCAACCCCAACAAACAGCAGCGGCTTGCTCGCGCTCGGCTCCAGCAGCACACAAGATGAAAAAAGCCCAGACCACCAAGCGGTCTGGGCTTAATAAACGATGGTGCTCCATGGCGGATTCGAACCGTCGACCTTGGGATTAGAAGTCCCCTGCTCTATCCAACTGAGCTAATGGAGCAAATAGCCGCACGCCCAAGCAAGCGCAAGCCTGTCAAGCGCAAGTTATTATAACCTAGTTGAACTGCTCGCGGTACGCCTTGCAGACCTCATCAACCGGGCCGTCCATGCGAAGGTCACCCTTCTCAATCCAAACGGCACGCTGGCAGATGCGCTCAACCTGCTCCATGGAGTGCGAAACGAACAGAACCGTCACGTCGCCGCTCTGGATAAAGTGCTGGATGCGGGCCTCGCACTTCTGCTGGAAGAACACATCACCGACGGATAACGTCTCGTCAACGATCAGAATATCGGGCTCGGTAATCGTCGCGATTGCAAAGGCGATACGCGCCACCATGCCCGAGGAGAAGTTCTTAAGCGGCATATCGACAAAGTTCTGAAGCTCAGCGAACTCAATAATGCCGTCAAAGTTGGCGTCGATGAACTCCTTGGTATAGCCGAGCAGGGCGCCGTTCAGATAGATGTTCTCGCGGGCGGTCAGCTCGGGGTCAAAGCCGGCACCAAGCTCAATCAGCGGCGCAATGTTACCGTGCACCTTAACGCTGCCCTCGCTAGGCTCAAGCACACCGGCGATAATCTTGAGCATCGTAGACTTACCGGAACCATTGGTGCCAACCAGACCCACGACCTCGCCACGATGAATATCAAACGAGATATGCTTGAGCGCCCTAAACTCCTCAAAGAACAACTCGTGCTTGGCAAGCTTGATGAAGTACTCTTTGAGGTTGGTCAGCGACTCGGACGCCATGTTAAAGATCATGGTGACGTCGTCGACCTCGACAGCCAGAGGCTGCTCGCTGTAATCAACAACAGATTCAGTCATCACAGCACTCCTTAGATGTAGAGGATGAACTTGCGCTCGGACTTATGGAACACGGTATAGCCAATAACAAGCGCAAGAACCGCCCAAGCAACGCACATACCAAACGTCATAAGCGAGGGCGTAGTCTGGAACAGGAAGATATCGCGCATAAACTGCAGGTAGTTATACATGGGGTTCGCATAGACCAGAATGCGCACGAGATGCGGCATTTGCGCAACGAAGTCGGTCGTCCAGAAAATAGGCGTAATGTAAGTCCACGCCGTAATGACGACGCTCCACAGATGCATGACATCGCGGAAGAAGACCGTGAGGGCGGAGAGCATCATGCCCAGGCCCATGCAGAAGCACATAAGCAGCAGTAGGCAGAACGGCAGCAGAATCAGGTGCCAAGAAGGCATAACGTGGAACCACAGCATAACGATGGCAACGGCGACCAGCGAGAAGGCAAAGTTAACCAGCGAGAAGAGCACCTTCTGTACTGGGAAGACCCAACGGTGCACCTTAACCTTCTTGAGCAGCGGGGCAGCACCCACGATCGACGTCAGGGCCTGGTTCGTAGACTCGGACATGACGGCAAAGGTGACGTTACCCACGATCAAGTACAGCGGGTACATCTCGGGCGTAATCGAGCCATTGCGGCCCTGGGCGAAAATCGTCGAGAACACGATGGCCATGACGATCATCATCAGCAGCGGGTTGAGCACCGACCATGCGACGCCCAGAACGCTACGGCGATACTTGATCTTAAAATCCTTGGTAACCAGCTGACGAAGGATAAACGCGTCCTTCTCAAATTCGTTCTTAGCAAACGTCGCAGGCAGACTGCGAGTTTCTTGTTGCTTTGTCTGATCCGACACGGATGCAACTCCTTTACTCGTAATCGTTGACAAACGAACAGTATAGACCCGACGGCCATGCAAACGATTCGCGCAACAAAACTGGAGAACTAACCCACATCTTAGGATGCCAAGCCCAAACGGCTATACTTTCAAGGATTGAACGTATAAGGAGCATTGAGTGAATTCTGAATCCATCGCCGTCATCATCCCCTGCTACAACGAAGCGCCCACGATCGGCAAAGTCATCGACGACTTTCACCGCGAGCTTCCGCAAGCGACGGTCTATGTCTATGACAACAACTCGTCGGACGATACCTCACGCATCGCCACCGAGCACGGCGCCACGGTCCGCTTTGAGCCCCGTCAGGGAAAGGGCAACGTATGCCGCCAGATGTTTCGCGACATCGACGCTGATTGCTACCTGATGGTCGACGGCGACGACACCTATCCCGCCGAGGCGGCCAAGGCCCTCTGCGAGCCCATCCTTAACGGTACGGCCGACATGACCGTAGGCGATCGCCTTTCAAACGGCACCTACGCCGAGGAAAACAAGCGCGCCTTCCACGGCTTTGGCAACAATCTGGTCCGCGCCATGATCAAGTGGATCTATGGCTACAGCTTCGATGACGTCATGACCGGCTACCGCGCCATGAGCCGCCCGTTCGTTAAAACCTTCCCAGTGCTTTCCGAGGGCTTTCAGATCGAAACCGAGCTCTCGATCCACGCCGTCGACCACCGCTGGCGCATCAAAGATGTGCCCATCGAGTACCGCGACCGTCCGGAAGGCTCCGAGTCCAAGCTCAATACCGTGAGCGACGGCATTAAAGTCGTTGCGATGATCGGCACGCTGTTCAAGGACTACCGCCCGCTGAAGTTCTTCAGCCTCGTTGCGCTTCTGTTCGCGGTATTCGGCCTCGCCCTGGGCATGCCCATCGTTGTCGAATATTTCCAGACCGGCCTCGTCCCGCGCTTCCCCACCGCTATGCTCGCAGCCTCGTTTATGTTCCTGTGCGGCCTGAGCCTTGCGACCGGCTTCATCCTAGATTCTGTAGCAAAGGTCGAAAAAAAGCAGTGGGAGGTCAACGTGTACAGCAAATACGCCTACGACGACCAGCCCGGCCACCCTACTTCCAAGCCAAGCGAGAGGTAGATCTTCCGCAAAATACTATTGGCACCACTGCGCAGATAGCCACCAACAAGAAAAGCCGCCGTTAAAGAACGGCGGCTTTTACTCTCGAAAAGTTAATAGCGGCTAGAGCGTCTTGATGTACTCCCCCAGCTCTTCCTCCCAGTCGGGCATGTGGAAGCCGGCAGCCTCGAGCTTGGACAGGTCGAGCGCGGAGTGGACCGGGCGCGGGGCGACGGGGCCCTCGGCGCTCGCGTAGTAGTCGGCGGTCGATACCGGCACGACCCTGTCCCCGTTGCCGTTGGCGGCCTCGAAGACGGCGCGGGCGATATCGGCCCAGCTCT
>CAVEDI010000234.1:0-7173 GCA_963614405.1 Oscillospiraceae bacterium
CCCGGGACCGTAGCTCATGCAATTGCGGTTACCCGTCTTGCCGGCAATGACGGCCGTGTCGGTGTAGCCGGTAAAGAAGCCGACGGTCGTGTCCGCGCCCGTCACATCGTCTGCTGCGCACTTGAGTGCAGCTAGAAGGGGAGAGTTCGGGTCGCGCTCGATAGCGGGGCGGTCGCCTGTCACGGTATAGCTTCCATGGCAGCCGGGGACCGCGGCTTCGGCGCCGGCGATGGCCTGCTCTACCATGCGCGTCGCGGCGGCTGTATCGGTCGGCGGGGTCAGGCGCATATCGACCCAGACCTTGGCATGGTCGGGCACGACATAGGGGCGATATCCGCCCTCGATTTGGCCAAACGTGATGGTCGAAGACCCCAGCTCATCGTGCGCGGGCAGCGCCACAAACGCGCGACGGAGCGAACACACGACCTCGGCCATGGCGGCGACGGCATCCGCGCCCTTCCACGGCTGGCTCGCATGCGCCGTCACGCCAGCCATTTCAATCTCGAACCACGTACGCCCCTTGTGCGCCACCTGGATCTGTCCGTCGGTGGGCTCGGTGTCCAGCACCCATTCGCGCGAACCGACCCAGCCGGCATCGATGGCTGCCTCGGAGCCTCGCATAAAGTCTTCCTCGTCGACCGAGCAGATGAGCGAAAAGCCGCGGCGGGGCAGCGCGCCATCCGCCGCCACGCGCTCGAGCGTATGGACCAGTGCGGCAATGGCACAGGCCAGGCCACCCTTCATATCGCAGGCACCGCGGCCGTAGAGCTTGCCGTCGCGCACGACCGCCCCGAGCGGCGTAATGTCCGCGTCCCAGCCGTCGCCCAAGGTGACTGTATCCATGTGGCAGATGTAGACGAGCCGTGGCTCGTCGCTCAAACCGGGCACGGTGACCATGAGATTGCGGCGTCCGGTCAGCACCTCGAGTTCCTCAGCCTGCACGGCATGGAGCACCGGATGGCTCAACCGCTCCAATTGAGCCTCAACCAACGCTTTGATATAGCGTTCAATCTCGCCCTCATACGCACCTGGGTCGGAACTGTCGATCCGCACGAGTCTTTGCGTAAGCCGCCAAGCAAAATCTGTATCAACCATAGGCACCTCACAGATAGTTAGGTCAACATACAGATTGTATGCCAAGAAGCGGCTCGGTGCATTTAATGGAGTGCTTACAAAAACGGGGGCGCCTCTCATGCGAAAGGCGCCCCCGCGGGCATTCAATGTCAGTAACGGGCAGGCCACATGGGGAACTGCCCTTCAGATCAGCCGGCGCTACTTGATCACGCGCACGCGATACATCGAGGGGATCTGCTTGAGTGCTTCGATGGTACTGGTGTCAAGGTGCTCGTCGGTGTCGAACATGGTGTAGGCGTTCTCGCCGGCGGACTCGTTGGTCATGCGCTGCACGTTGGCGTTGTCCTTGGCAAGGATTGCCGTGATCTGGCCGATCATGTTGGGCACGTTGGCGTGCAGGCAGGCGATGCGGCTTGCGGCGCGCGCCTTGCCCATGCTGCAGGCGGGGTAGTTGACGCTGTGTGCGATGTTGCCGTTCTCCAGGTAATCCTTGAGCTCGCTGATGGCCATGTCGGCGCAGTTGGCCTCGGCCTCGCCGGTGCCTGCGCCCGAGTGCGTGGTGATAAACGTATTGGGCATCTTGACGGTCTTGGGCGTGGCAAAGTCGCAGCTAAACCAGCTGAGCTTGCCCTCGCGCAGGGCGGCGTCAACGGCGTCCTCGTCAATGATGGTCTCGCGTGCGTAGTTGATGAGCACGGCGCCCGGGGCCAGCAGGTTGATCTGCTCGGTGCTGATCATGCCGATGGTGTCGGCCTTGCTGGGCACGTGCACCGTGAGGTAATCACAGCCGCGGCAGAGATCTTCGAGCGTGCCCACGCGCTGCACCTCGCGGCTCAGCACCCACGCGTGCTCAACGGAAATGAACGGGTCGTAGCCGTAGACATCCATGCCCAGGTCGACGCAGGCGTTGGCGACCTTGGAGCCCACGTTGCCCAGGCCGATGACGCCGATGCGCTTGCCCTTGAGCTCGCGGCCCACAAAGGCCTTCTTGGCTTTCTCGGCATCGACCTGGATCTCGGGGTCGTCGGCGTTGTCGCGCACCCAGTTCATCGATTGCACCACGCCGCGGCTCGAGAGCACCAGCATGCCTAGGACGAGCTCCTTGACGGCGTTGCTGTTGGCGCCGGGGGAGTTAAAGACGACGACGCCCTTCTTGGCGTACTCCTCGACGGGGATGTTGTTGACGCCGGCACCGCAGCGGGCGATGGCGCGGATGCCCTCGGGCAGCTCGTAGCCGTGCAGGTCGGTCGAGCGCATCAGGATCGCGTCGGCCTCTTCGGCGGTGCTCACAAATTCGTAGCCCTCGCCAAACTCGACTTTGCCGTCCTTGGTGATGTCGTCGATGGTCTTAATCTTGCGCATGAAAAACTCCTTAGCAGGTTTTAATCTAAACAGGGTGGTTTGAGATGGCTGGTCGGCCCGCGTGCTGCGGGCTAGTTAGATCGCGGGCTCAAACTATGCTGCGCTTCGAAGTCCTTCATGTACGAGGCCAGTGCCTGCACGTCTTCCATGGTCACGGCGTTGTAGACGCTGGCGCGCATACCGCCCACCAGGCGATGGCCCTTGACGTTTTGAATCTGGTGCTCGGCCGCGCCTGCGACAAAGGCCGCGTCGAGTTCGGCTTCGTCGGTGCGGAAGGTGACGTTGGCGATGGAGCGACTGTCGGCCTGCGCGGTGCCATGGAACAGCTCGCTGTGCTCGAGCAGGTTGTAGAGTAGGTTAGCCTTGGTCCAGTTGCGCTCGGCCATGGCGGCAAGTCCGCCGGTCTGCTCAACCCAACGGAACACCTTGCCGCACACGTAGATGCCAAAGGTGTTGGGCGTGTTGAGCATGGAACCCTTGGCGGCCTGGGCCTTAAGGTCCAGGTACTGCGGCGTCTGCGCAAAGGCTGGGCCATCTGCGATGAGGTCGTCGCGCACGATGACCACAGTCACGCCCGCGGCGCCGGCGTTTTTCTGCGCGCCGGCGTAAATGAGCCCGTAGCGCTCAACGTCGAGCGGCTGTGACAAAAAGCAGCTCGAGACATCGGCGACCAGCGGTACGTCGCCGCAATCGGGCAGATCGTGGAACATGGTGCCAAAGATAGTGTTGTTCTGGCAGATGTAGACGTAGTCGAGCCCGTCGCCCGCGGCCTCGGCGGCAATGCGCGCGTTGATGTCGGCCATGTTGGGAATGTGGTCGAAATTGGTGTCTTCGGAGCTCGCGAGCAGCACGGTCTCGCCGTACTTGGCGGCCTCCTTGTACGCCTTGTTGGCAAAGTTGCCGGTCACGACGTAGCCGGCGCGGCCGCGGCGCATGAGGTTCATGGGGATGCCCGCAAACTGCAGCGTGGCGCCGCCCTGCAAAAACAGGACACGGTAGTTGTCCGGGATGCTCAGCAGACGGCGCAGGGTTGCCTCAGCGTCGTCGATGATCTGCTGGTACATGCTAGATCGATGGCTCATCTCGAGCACGGACATGCCGCAACCGCGGTAGTCCATCATCTCGTCGGCGATCTCGGCGAGCACGCTTGTGGGCAGTGCGGCCGGGCCAGCTGAGAAGTTGTGCACACGTGCCATCTTCTATTTCCCCCTCGTAGTCGTTTGAACGTTCGGGATACTTTAGCACAGTGCAGCGTCAGGCGCGACCGCATCACAGCAAAACCCGAGTGCGCCGCTATGATTTACAGGATGGTTACATGGGGGAGGGGTGCTTTACTCCTCAGGCAAATCCGAATCTGCGAGCGAAGGCATGAGGTTCTCTAGGCGCTTGATCTCTTCGTCGCAAATTAGCCACTTCCTGGTCACTACGACGCCAGTGTGGCGATGACGGCTTCGTCGCCGGCGTATATGAGGGTGTTGCCGTCGGGGATGATCGATTGGCCGTCGCGCTTGAGCATCACCACGATAAAGGGGTGTTTGCCCTGCGGCACGTCGCGCAGGCGCTGGCCGGCCAGACGACCGTGGGGCGTCACGGTGACCTCGCGCAGCGTAACCTCGGCACGCTCTTCGAACGTTGGGGCGGCCATCACCAGCAGATCGCCTTCCTGGATCACGGTATCGCCGTTGGGCAGCACCGGATGAGCGCCGTCGCGCAGCACCAGGACCACGAGCATGTCCGTCGCGCTGCCAATATCGGCGAGCGAGCGTCCGGCAAACGGATGAGCCGCACCTACCTTGAGTTTAACGAACGACATGCCGTCTTCGTCGCGGTAATCGTTAAAGGTGCGGCGCACGTCGCCTTCTGCATCGATCATATTGAGCTTTTTCGCCACCGCCGGTAGCAGCGAGCCCTGCACCACAATGCTCGACACGGCAATCACAAACACCAGGTCAAATAGGTCGTGTCCGCCGGGAACGCCGGCCACCACGGCAAAGAGACTAAAGACGACCGAAGCTGCTCCGCGCAGACCCGCCCAGCTTACGAGCGCAACCTGGCGAGGGTTCGTCCTAAACGGCGCCAGCAGCATGCCTACGGCGATGGGGCGGCTCACAAAGAGCATGAACGCCATGAGCGCCAGGCCCGGCAGCAGCATCTGCGGCAGGCGCGCGGGCGTCACGAGCAGGCCGAGCAAGAAGAAGATCGTCATCTCTGCCATCTCGGTGAGAGTGTCAAAGAAGTGCGCCATCTCGACTTTGCCGGTGATGTCGCTGGCACCCAGTACAATGCCTGCCAGGTATACAGCCAAAAAGCCGTTGCCGTCCAGATAGCTTGGTAGCGCGTAGGCGACGATCGCCACGGCGAACAAAAAGATGGTCTGCGCGCCCTCGGCCGTTGCGTGCGCGCGTTCAATCAGGCGGCCCGCCGCCCAGCCGATGGCAAGACCCAGGCCCGCGCCCAGGATAATCTGCTTGGCCAGCAGTGCGGGAATGTTGATGTCGCCGCCGGCCGCGAGTGTGGCGAGCACGGCGGTGAGCATGTAGGCGACGGGGTCGTTGGAGCCCGATTCGACCTCGAGCAGCGAGTCGGTGCCGCCCCTCAGCGAAAGGCTGTGCTCGCGCAGAACGCTAAAGACGCTGGCCGCGTCGGTGGACGCCACGACCGATCCCAGCAGCAGGCCGCCGATCCAGTCGAAACCCAGCACAAAGTGGGCGAATACGCCGGTGATGCCGGCAGTGATGACGACGCCGAGCGTGCTCAGCAGCACTGCAGGTATGGCGACGGGCTTGGCGCGGTCGATGTTGGTGTTAAAGCCGCCGTAGAACATGATGAACAGCAGCGCCGTGCTGCAGACGGTTTCGGTGAGCGCATAGTCGCTAAAGTCGATATGCGCCGGGCCGTTGACGCCCAACAGCATGCCGAGTGCGATAAAGATGAGCAGGGTGGGGAAGGGGAGTTTTTTGCCGACGGGTTTGATGGTCAGGCACAAAATGATGACGAGGCCGATAAAAAGAAGGATCTGGTTCATGGATGGTGTCCGCTCCTGGGTGGTTGGCGTGGCACGGTCAGTTGTCTGCGGTTATTTGTACCCAAAGATGGTGGGTTTATGGGGTTGGATTGCGGGCGTGCGCGATATCGTCATAGACGGCCGCCGTCTTTGCCTCTGCTCGGAAACCCTTTCCAGCTTTATTGCAACGGAGTACAATGGGTAACGTTTAAGTTCAACTTGAAGTTTTAGTTGCGTCGCCGGGCTTCGGCCGCAATGCAAGGAGAGGCGTACCATGGCGATCTATGTGACATCTGATGCTCACGGGCACGTGCGTGCGCTTGACGAGGCCCTGTCTAAGATCTCGTTGACGTCCGACGACACGCTGTACGTGCTGGGCGACATGATCGATCGTGGGCCCGATCCGGTCGGCGTTATTAAGCTCGTACGCTCGCTGCCCAACGCCCGCGTGCTCAAGGGTAATCACGAGCAGATCATGCTCGATGCCATCATTGGTCAGGATCCGCTCGATGCCGAGACCTGGGATATCAACGGTGGCTGGACGACGCGCGAACAGCTCAACGACATGGAATTTGAGGCATACGAGGAACTCGTGCGATGGATGGCCGCGCTGCCGCTCTACGCGGTGGTCGAGACCGAGGAGCGCCCGTATCTGCTGGTACATGCTGGAATCGAGATGAAGGCGGCGCGCGCGTTTTTGCTTGAGCATGGTGTCGATTGTGCCGATGGCGTCGGAGCGGTGGGTGCCGATCGCGAGCTGCTGCAGCAGATGCTCGCATTGCAGTCGTCCGATGACCTGCTGTGGATTCGTCACGGCTATTGGGATGTGCCGACCGGGCTGCTTTCTGCCGAGGGCAAGGGTCCGGTCGTGGTGAGCGGTCACACGCCAACGGTGTCGCTCGGGCGTTATTGCGAGGTCGGTGGTCTTGCGGGGCTCGATGAGGAGTCGGGCCGCGGGCAGATCGTGCGCCTGGGCGGCGAGGATGCCGCCGGTGTGCCCGATCGCATCGACATCGACTGCGCTGCCGCCACCGGCTCCGAGTTCGGTCGCGTGGGCATCCTGCGCCTGGACGACGGGGCGGAGTTCTACGCGAACATCAACCCGGGCGAATAATCGGTGCAAGGGGTAGCTAATTTGGGACGGGGCTTTTTTGACTACTTTTGCCCTTCTGCCCGCTAATTGATTTCTCTGGGACGGGGATTAAATAATCATTTGGCTGCCCGCTGGCTAAGTGAGTAGACTTTTTTGGAAATGCCGAGCACCCAACATATTTGCCTCAATAAAACCGCAGGTCACAGACTTATGCTCTGTTGGTGTGGTCGGAGATTCGGTAAAAGTCTACTCACTTAGTTTTGCGTGATGAATATTGTCCGCAACGAGACCCCAGACGGGGTGATTCCATCGCAAATTCCGGTGACCGGGCAGCTAATTAGGCGCCGTATGGGTTGCGGTCGCGTTCTATGCGCTGGCGGATGTGGGCGTACTCGATAATCAGTAGCACCAGGAGTAGGGCCATGATGGCTAGGTAGCTCACCACGGCGCCCATCAGACCCAGCAGCTTAATCAAGATCACCGGCAGCACCACGCTTACGGCGAAGCAGATCAGGTAGATCTTGGTGACGTCTCCAGCGTGGCGCAGCACCGTGATGATGGCGTAGATAAAGTCGATGGCCGCGGTGACGCCGCCGGCGACGACCATCGGCAGCGCCAGCGTACGGTAGCGCTCAAAGCT
>CAVEDI010000235.1:0-6625 GCA_963614405.1 Oscillospiraceae bacterium
GGCGATTGAGGTCCGCGCTGTTGACGCAAACGGTTTTTCGTTTTTGCTTGCAAGTTTGCCTACTGGCGTCGGGCTTCCCGAGGCTAAGAGGGTCTATAGTCAGCTAGCCTTGCGCGCGGAGACTCCTGTTGTCGTTTCGTTTCCTGATGCCGATGCACGTCAGCGCAAAGCATTGGTCGCACAAGGGATTCCCTTTGTCTGCCCGGGTAGACAGGCTTTTCTTCCATTTATGGGCACGGCCTGCACGGAGAGGGGCGGTGCCTGGTTTCGCAATCATGCGACCAAGATGTCACCCAACGCACAGGCTGCCGCAATCTGGGGAGCAGCCCAGGAGCCATATCGTCCCTATGACCTTTGTCGTGCGCTTGGAATCTCGGCAAGCCGCGCGAGTGAGGCCATAACCGAGCTTGTTGACAGGGGGCTCGCGAGGCGCGAGCGTTGCGAGCGACGTGTCGTCGTGCTCCCTGTTGCCGTTGATCTTCTGCTTAGCGAGCACATGGCAGAGCTCTCCTCGCCTGTCTCGAAGGTCTTTTTTGCAAGGAAGACGCCGCAGATCGACTATCTTGTTGACGCCGGGGAGACGGCGCTCGCTGCGCGTTCGATGCTCGCTGCGCCGGGCATGGAACAAAAGGCCGTCTTAAGAAGTGCATGGCGTCAACTGAGCGACCTCGAAGTCGCAGACGGGGAGTTGCCGGATAACGAAACGGCGATGATCCAAGTGTGGCGCTATGCGCCCGTGTTTGCCGACTCCTCCCGCGTCGATGACATTTCGCTTGCGCTATCTTTGGCGGCAATCGACGATGAGCGAATTCAGCTCGAAGTCGATCGCATGTTTGGAAAGGAATATCCATGGCAAGAAGCGCTGTAGAAGGTCTCCAAGAATTTCAGCAGCATATGCAAGAAGCTGCAGGATCGTATGCCCTTATCGGCGGCACGGCATGCGACATTTTGCTCGCGGAGGCGGGACTTCCGTTTAGGGCGACTCACGATTTTGATGTGGTAATTGTCGCCGATGACCGGTTGCCTCAGACGGCAGAAGCTATATGGACTTTGGTACGTGATGGCGGTTACCGCTGCGGCTGGGGCGAAGGCAAAGGTTCATGTTTTTATCGGTTTACAGAGCCTAAGAGGCCGGGTTACCCCCATATGATCGAACTCTTCGCGAAGTGCCCTGACTTTATAAAGGGTCGTGAGGGGATTGATGTGGCGCCAATTCACGTTGATGAAAACATAAGCAGTCTTTCGGCAATTTTGTTGGACGATGCTTACTACAGCTTGTTCCTTCAGGGAATTCGGACCGTAGGCGGCGTTTCGGTCCTGGGTACGGAATACATTGTCCCGTTCAAAGCGAAGGCGTATCTCGACCTAAAAGCTAGAAGGGAAGCGGGGGAGAACGTTGATTCGAGGAAGGTAAAAAAGCATAAACGCGATGCGCTGAGGCTTGCTCAATTGCTTGGCGAGTCGGAAGGTGTCGACCTAGGCGGAGAACTGAAGGACGATATGCTTGCGTTTGTTAAAGATTGTGAGGTGGGCGACGTCAATCTGAAACAGATTGGGGTTGCGGGCGTAACGATGGCGCAGTTGCTCGAGACGATGAAAGCAACATATGGCTTGATTGGTTGAGTGGAGTTACGTGGCCCGGACGGTGCAGTCTAGCGGCGTTGTCCGGCGCATGAGCTCGCTAATCGGCTATTATTTGTTTAGACAACCTGAGCTGTAGAGGAGTGACCGGCGATGGTGCAGGGCGCCAAACATATGAAGAGCAATAACGCCGCGGCCAACGGCGGATCAAGCCCTCAGCCCAAACCTCAACCAAAGCCCAAGCGCCGTCGCAAGCGGCTGCCGCGCTGGGCCGACCGGCTCATCACCATCGTCATCATCCTTATTGGCGTGGGCCTTATGACCTGGCCGTGGATCTTGGACCGGCTCGAGGCCTCGGGCGTGTTCAACCAGATCAGCACCGTGTCCAGCACCGTGGACGCGCTGTCTGCCGAGGAGCGCGAGCGCATTCTGCTCCAGGCTCGCTCCTTTAACGAGCAGCTGGCGGGTGAGGCCACCGAGCTTCCCGCCGACCAGATCGAGCCCTACGCTCAGCAACTTATCTTTGACCGCGACCCCATGATGAGCTGGGTCGAGATCCCCTCCATCGACGTAAGTATGCCCATCTACCACGGCACGAGCGAAGAAGTCCTCATGGCGGGCGTCGGCCACCTGGAGGGCACGAGCCTGCCGGTGGGCGGCACCTCGACGCATTGCGTGCTCACCGCGCACTCGGGCATGCGCAACCTGAGCATGTTCGACGACATCCACTCGCTGGAGCCAGGCGACCTGGTGCTGCTGCACACCATGAACAAGACGCTCGCCTACAAGATGGTGGACTCCGAGGTGGTGCTGCCCGAGGAGATGGAGTCGCTGACCATCGAGCCCGGCGCCGACAAGGTGACGCTCGTCACCTGCACGCCCTACGGCGTGAACGACCATCGTCTGCTGGTGCATTGCGTGCGCACCAAGTACAGCAAGAAGGACGTCGACAAGCAAAAGTCGCTGGCCGGCCGCCACTGGGGCAAGCGCGAGTTTGCCGTGCTCATCGTGGTCGTAGCCATTGTGCTGTTGCTGCTGGACATCGTGATCCACGCGGTCCGCAAGCGCCGCAAGGTCAAGGCCTCGGCATAAGACATTCTTCAGAACCACCACAAAGGGGACAGGCACCTTTGTGGTGGTCGGGGCTTCCAAACCATCACAACATTCGATGAAAATCTCGATTTTGGCGAAAAGTGTCGAATGTTGTGATGGTCTTCGTTGTGGACGGCGCGGTCTTCGTTGCGGGCAGTACGGTTTTCGTTGTGGGCGAGACGGTTTTCGCTATGGACGGTGCGGTTTCGCTGCAGAACCGCCATCCCGCCGCCTGCCATCCCGCCGCCCTCGTTACGTTTTCGCTGCATTTGGCTAAAGCGCCTGCTCCAAGCGGCGTTGCCCTGTATACTAGAGCGGTTTATCTGTTATGCGGAAGGGAGCGCCTATGGCACTCAGCGAGAAAGACGTGCGCGGCATCGCCGAGTACGCAAAGATCGCACTGACCGATGACGAGCTCACCCAGATGACGTCCTACATGAACGACGCCGTCCAGATGCTCGAGCCCGTCCTGCAATATGACTTGCCCGACGTGGAGCCCACGTTCCATCCTATCGGAAGCCTGTCCAACGTGATGGGCGATGACCTGCGCGAGCCCGAGCGCGACCTGCCGCTCGACGTTGCGCTCGAAAACGCCGGCAGCGCGCGCGACCGCTACTTCCGCGTGCCGTCCATTTTGGGAGAGGGGGAGAGCGAGTAATGGCGCAGAGCTTCGATTCCCTTACCGCCGCCCAGATCGCCGCGGGCGTTGCCGCCGGCGACTTTACCGCTACCGAGGTGGCACAGGCCTCCCTTGCCGCCATCGAGGCGCGCGAGGGCGGGGTCCAGGCATTCCTGCAGGTGGCGCCCGAGCTTGCGCTCGAGGTCGCCGCGCGCGTGGATGCCGACCGTGCCGCAGGCAAGCCGCTGCCCCCGCTCGCGGGCGTGCCGCTGGCCATCAAGGACAACATGAACCTCGTGGGCACGCGCACCACCTGCGCTTCCCGCATGCTCGAGAACTACCAGAGCGTCTACACCGCCACCTGCGTCCAGCGCATGCTCGACGCCGGCTGCCTGCCCATGGGCAAGGCCAATATGGATGAGTTCGCCTTTGGTAGCTCTACCGAGAGCTCGGCCTTCCATCGCACCAACAACCCCTGGGATACCGAGCGCGTGCCCGGCGGCTCCTCGGGCGGCTCTGCTGCTGCCGTCGCCGCGGGTGAGGTCGCGCTCTCACTGGGCTCGGACACCGGTGGCTCCATTCGCCAGCCGGCGTCGCTGTGCGGCGTGGTGGGCTTTAAGCCCACGTATGGCGCCGTGAGCCGTTACGGCGTGGTTGCCTTTGGCTCGTCGCTCGACCAGGTGGGTCCCTTTGGCCGCACGGTCGAGGATGTCGCGCTGGCCATGAACGCGCTTACCGGCGCGGGCCACGATCCGTACGACTGCACCAGTCAGGATTGCGCTGTCGACTTTACCGAGCACCTCAACGACAGCATCGAGGGCAAGCGCGTGGGCATCATTCCCGCGTTTATGGAGGCCGAGGGCCTGACGCCCGAGGTCAAGGCCGCTGTTCAGCGCGCCGCCCAGGAGCTGCAGAACCAGGGCGCCGAGCTGGTCGAGGTCGACCTGCCGCACCTGGACGCCGCCATCGCCGCCTACTACGTCATCGGGCCTGCCGAGGCGTTCTCCAACCTGGCACGTTTCGACGGCATTCGCTACGGCTATCAGGAGGAGGGCTGCGTCAACCTGTCCGACCAGAGCTCGCTTTCGCGCGCCCACGGCTTTGGCGCCGAGGCCAAGCGCCGTCAGATGCTCGGCGCCTACCTGCTGAGCTCGGGCGTGTACGACAAGTACTACTACGCTGCGCAAAAGGCCCGCACGCTCATCACGCAGGACTACGACGCTGCGTATGCCAAGGTAGACACCATCCTCATGCCCGCCTCGCCGCGCACGGCCTTTAAGTTTGGCGAGATCAGCGACCCCACGCAGATGTACCTCTCCGACCTGTACACCATCTCGCTCAACATTTGCGGCAACGGTGGCATCTCGGTGCCGCTGGGCCTGGGCGAGGACAGCAAGCTGCCCGTTTCTGCCCAGCTGGTGGGTCCGGCCTTTAAGGACCGTCAGCTGCTCACGTTTGCCCGCGCCCTGGAGCGCGGCTTTGCCGACGCCGCTACGGGTGCGCCCGCGCTTTCCGTCGCGCCCGATTTTGCCGGGAAGGGAGGCGAGCTGTAATGAAGGAGCTTTCCGAGGTCCTGCAGGATTGGGAGGCCGTGATTGGCCTGGAGATCCATACTGAGCTCACCGCACTCGATACCAAGATGTTCTGCAACTGTAAGCTCAGCCACGATGACGAGCCCAACGCCAACGTGTGCCCGGTGTGCCTGGGTCTGCCCGGTGCCCTACCGGTGCCCAACAAGCGCGCCATCGAGAGCATCGTCAAGGCCGGTCTCGCCACCAACTGCGAGATTCAGCGCCACTCGATGTTCTACCGTAAGCACTACTTCTATCCCGATATGGCCAAGAACTTCCAGACCACGCAGGGTCCGGTCGCCTTTGCCATGTACGGTCACCTGGACCTGGACGTGACCGGTCGCGGCGCCGCCGAGCGCCCCGACTGCGCGTTTGGCGAGGCCGAGGCTCAGAGCCTGGCGAGCGCCTCGGCCAACGCCGAGGGCCTGTCCACGTCCATGACATCGACCATGCGCGAAGGCAATCAACGTGCCGGCCATCTGGCCAGCTATGACGCGTCCAACCTGCAGATGCCTGAGCGTCGCGAGGACGGTTCCTACACGGTGCCCATCCGCATCCTGCGCATCCATATGGAGGAGGACGCCGCCAAGATGGTGCACGTGGGCGGTGCCGAGGGCCGCATTACCGCCGCGGCCGAGTCGCTCGTCGACTACAACCGCTGCGGCACGCCTTTGATTGAGCTCGTGACTGAGCCCGACTTGCGCACGCCCGAGGAGGCCCGCCTGTTTATGGAGAAGCTCCGTCGCATCTTTGTGACGCTGGGCATTTCCGACTGCTCCATGGAGAAGGGCTCCATGCGCTGCGACGGCAACGTGTCGCTGCGCCGCCGCGGCGAGACCAAGCTGGGAACCAAGACCGAGCTCAAGAACCTCAACTCGTTTAAGAGCCTGCACGACGGCCTTGCCTACGAGATCTGCCGTCAGGCCGAGGTGCTCGAGGAGGGCGGCATCATCTACCAGGAGACCCGTCACTGGGAGCCCAGCCGCAAGCGCACCGTGGTCATGCGTGTGAAGGAGACGGCCGACGACTATCGTCTGTTCCCCGATCCCGACCTGGCGCCGTTCGATCTGGACGACGAGTTTATCGACCGCTGCCGTGGCGAGATCCCCGAGCTGCCCGACGCCAAGCGCGTCCGTTTTGAGGCCGACTTTGGTATTAAGGCGGCGGACGCCGAGCAGATTGCCGGCGACCCCGAGTTTGCCGAGTTCTTTGAGGCGGCCGCTGCCGGTATGGCTGGCAAGGAGGCTCAGACGGTCGCAAACCTGCTGGTGAACGAGATGATCGCCTACCTTAAGGGCGCGGGCGTGTCGCTCGCCGAGTCCGGCATCGCGCCGGCTCAGGTGGCGGCGCTCGCCAAGCTGCTGGCGACCGATGCCATTAGCTCCAACCAGGCTCATGAGGTCTTTGAGGCTATGGCCCAGACCGGCGACGATCCCAACAAGATCGTCGACGAGCGTGGCATGCGTCAGGTGAGCGATGCCGGCGCGCTGCAGCCGATCGTGGACGAGGTGCTTGCAAACTGTGCCGATCAGGCGCAGCAGTATCGTGACGGTAACCAGAAGGTCATCGGCTTTTTGGTGGGCCAGTGCATGAAGGCGAGCCGCGGCAAGGGCAACCCGAAGCTCTTCAACGAGTTGCTGAGAACGTCGCTCTCGTAAACGGGAACCCGGGAGCCTCGGCAGGGCGGGTGCTTCCTCAAAATTTCGAACAGTCCTGCGCAAGACGAAGGCCACATTAAGTGGCCTTCTTTGCGTGCGGAACT
>CAVEDI010000236.1:0-9031 GCA_963614405.1 Oscillospiraceae bacterium
TAAATAGATACACTTAACTTATAAGTTAAGTGTATCTAGAAATGGGAGGTGGCCTTTGGTTGAAGGATACGATCTTGTCGAATATGGGGATCCCAAGGGCCGACCGTTTTGGGAGCTGACGACTTCTCCCGTCAACTCTCAATTCCAGAAAATGTTGACAGACCCTAAAAAGAAGCTTGCTGCCCGTAAAATGATCGATCAGATTTCAAAAATCTATGATTATGGGTTAAAGGTCGCGAGTGGGACCTCAAAGCTACGATGTATTGATTCTAAGATCGGCCTCTATGAACTAAAAGGGTTTGATGGGGCAAATCGAGAGATGATTTATGCCATATGTCAGGGCGTAGACAAAATTGTTCTATTGTTTTGGTTTAAAGGACATCAGGGATCAGGAAACATCAGTAAAGAAATCGAGCGGGCCAAGCGATTAGCCGTAATAGCACGTCAACTTCTGGAATCTGAGCGTTGACTTTTATACTTGGCTTTCGAAACGGAGAACACAATGAATAAAGTAGATTTATCTGATTTTTACGCCGAGACAGAAACTAGCGAAACACGCGCTTATGAACACGCGCTAGATATCGAGTTTATTGTTCATCGCGAGATGAAGCATTTGGGTTTAAGCAAAAACGATTTGGCAAAGCGTATGGGCGTGAGCCTTCAGTCGCTTTCGAAGCTGTTGAATTCTCAGCCCAATATGACGCTGAAGACGATCGCCAGGTTCGAGCTCGCTTTAGGTATCAATATCGTTCCTAAGGTTACCGTTAGCTATTCTAAAGAGCTACCGTTTCTCTCGCCCAATGAATCCCTACGTAAGCAATGGTCTTTTAGGAACGAGCGTCCGTCCTCGCATGTGAATCTCGAGATGATTTCCGGAGGTTTGGCAGCATGAGTGGGGATTTTATTGCTCCGATTCAAGTCGTTCATTTGTTCGTCGTTGATTCCGATTTCCATATCGAGGATTCGCCCTCAGATAATATGGAATTAAAAGTTGACGTTAGCTACCAAGATGTCCATCTTTGGAAAAACGGTAATGACGCTCGCGCAAGTTTAAAGATGTGCGTAATTGGCAGCCTCCTTGACGGAGATGAAGGTGCACAGGAGAAGATGCATGCTGGCGTTACAGTATCCATCTCGGTTTCAGCGCAAATGCCAATGAACTCTTCCGATGACGAGGTGCGTCACTACCTTCTTTCAAATGCTATTTCGATGGCATATGCCCATGCAAAGAGCTATTTGATGGTTGTTACTGGACTTTCGCCCATGGGAGCGCTTACATTGCCTGCCATTCTCCCTGCAGAGCTGTCAGCAGATTGCGATGTGCCTTTTCAGAGCGAATAGCAGCCTCTCAATGAGCCTGGGTTGGACGAGTTGCCATCCCCACATCCTCTAAAAAAGTTCTTAAAACAGCCTTAAAGGCGCCTTGGCTCGCGTTGACAGCGTACAATACGCATGTTTGATTATGACAAAAGTGGATTTTAGGGGAGGGGTGCGCCATGGAGGTGCTGGTTGTTGGCAACACCGCATATGTTGACGATGACTTTTGTGCCAAGGCGTTCCCCGGGGACCATGTCCAGGTCGTCGGCGCTGCGGAAGCGCGCCGCGATGAGTCGTCGCCCCATGCCTCGTGGAAAGAGCTTCTGCAACACCTGGATCAGGCCTATGAGTTCGACCGCGTGGTCTACCTTTCTAATTACCTTACCCCGCATATCGATAGCGTGGGCGATATCGAGCTGCTGCGTTCGGTCTTTCGCGCGTGCATGGGTCGCCGGATCCAACTGTTGTATATAGCAGGTCCCGCGGGTGCCGAGGGTGCCGCCGATGCCGCGGGGCGAACGGGCAAGGGCATTATCGCGCGCGCAGCCAACGACCTGTGCCGCTACTACGCTGCTCGCGAGGGCGTTCAGACCAAGATCCTGCGCGTGCCCTTCCTGTACACTGCCTCCGCCGCGCTGGAAGATCCGTTTTTGGTGCCGTTGTTCGACGCGTGCTCAACCGGATCGGTCGCTCTGCAGGGCGCGCAGGATGCGGCGTTTCCCCTGCTGTGTGCCGAGGAGCTTGCGGTGCTGGTACGCCGTATCTTCGATAGCTGGGATGGTAACTTTGAGACGCTCGACGTAGCCGATACCTTCCATCACACGGCGGGTGAGGTGGGCGACGTCCTCAGGGCGCTGTTCCCCGGCCTTGCCGTTGCCTATGGCGATTCTGCTGGCTACGCCCTGCCCGCCAGCGACGTCGCTCGCGTGCGCTATGGCTGGTTTCAGCGCTACGACTTGCTGCGCGATCTCTCGACCATTCAAGCTCGCTGGGGCGCTGGACGCATCAAAAAGATCAACCCGCTGCGTGCCGCCATCGACCGCATCCAAATGCGCACGCTGCCTATTAAATGCCTAGAGACGGGCGTTGCCTGGGTTCTGTTCGAGGTACTGGAGCATCTGTTCTCACAATCGGTCCAGCTCAACGTGCTCGATTATCGCCTGCTCTACGTGGTGCTGATCGGCACGCTGTATGGCTTGGACTTTGGCCTGGTTGCGGCGCTGCTGGCGTCGGTGGGTTTGGCAGCCAGCTACTTTACTCAGTACGGCTATACCTTCCAGGGTCTGTTCTACGAGCCGTCCAACTGGCTACCGTTTATTGCGTACTTTGTGGTGGGTGCCGTGTGCGGCTATGTGCAGCTGCGCAACAGCGAAGCCATTAGGGCGGAGCGCGACCAAAACGATCTCGTGCGCAACCGCAATACGTTCCTTACGCAGCTCTACCACGACGCGATCGAGGACAAGCGCGCGTACAGGCGCCAGATCGTGGGTCGCCACGACAGCTTTGGCAAGATCTTTGCCGTGACGCAGGAGCTCGATGTGCTCAACCCGCGCGACATCTATCGCAAGTGCTGCGAGCTTCTGGGCGAGATCCTCGAGAACGATTCGGTGGCGATCTACCATGTTTCGGGCGGGGCATTTGCACGCCTGGTGGCAGCAAGTCCCGCGATTGCCGAAGATGCCGCACGCTCGCTCACGCTTGAGCAGCTTGCACCTCTTTTGGGCGACGGGGGTCGTTCGAACCTGTGGGTGAACCGCGAGCTGACGCCGGGGCTTCCCATGTTTGGATACGCGATCGAGCGCGACGGGGCACCCGCCGTGTTGATCTTTGTGCGTAGTGCGGCCGAAAACCAAATGACCCTCTATTATCAAAACCTGTTCCGCATCTTGTGCGGGCTGGTCGAAAGCGCGCTGGGCCGTGCCTTTGACTATGAGGCGGTGGCGCAGGATAAACGCTGCGTTGACGGTACTTGCGTGCTCAAGCAGGCTGCCTTTGGCCAAGAGCTCGCGGCGGAGCAGGCGCTGGCAGATAGCAAGATGGGGAGTTTTTTGCTCCTGCGCGTGGTACCGGGCGTGGAGCCTGTCGGCGAGCTGGTGGGCGCAATTGGGTCGGCAATCCGCGAGAGCGACGCGGCGGGCTTGGTCGACGGCGACGTGCTCTATCTGCTTATGCGCCAGGCAAAGGCGTGCGATCTGCCCATTATCCGCGAGCGCCTGAGCGCAAAGCATATTGTGGTGGAGCCCGTCGACGGCGAGGACATTGTGGAGCTGTTGCAGCACATCTCTTACACCGGTGACGGTGAGGGGGGTGCCGCTTGATCTCGCTTGTCGTTGCTGCCGTCTTGCTGCTGATTCATGCGCTGGTTTGCCTGATGCTGTGGACGCTCATGAAGCTGGGCCTGCTGCCGGTGCGCGGGCACATGTTGGCTGTGATAGTGCTGGTGCCGCTGTGGGGCCCGTTGCTGGTGGTTCTGCTATCGGCCCGCAGCGCGGTGTTTGGCGAGGGGCTGAAAGAGTCTGCGCTGGAGTCGCTGCGCTTCAACGACGACCTACATCGCAGCATCCTGGTGCACGACGATGACGCCGATGCAGGCGTGGTCCCGCTCGAGGAGGCGCTCATCGTCAACGACCCGGCATACCGGCGCCGCCTAATGCTCTCCATGCTCACCGAGGAGCCCGACGCGTACCTGGCACAGCTGCAGGCGGCTAAGCTTAACGACGACGTTGAGGTGGCGCATTATGCCGCGACGGCGGTGGCGCAGATCTCCAAGGAGTCCGACCTTAAACTGCAACAGCTGGAGCGTGCCTTTAATACGGACCCGAGCGCGCAAAACCTCAACGAATACTGCGATTTTCTTGGTGAATACTTGGACTCGGGCTTGGCTGAGGGCCGCGTGGCTCAGATTCAGCGCCAACAGTACGCGCGTCTGCTTGCGCGTCGCTGCGAGCGCGAGGATACCCTTGAGCTGCGCATTCGATACGCGACGGCGCTAGCCGATGTCGGACAGCTCGACGAGGCGCAGGCCGTGACCGACCAGCTGGTGCTCGACGTGCCCGAGGAGCAGGAGGTTTGGATGCTTTGCCTGCGCCTGGCCGTGATGCGCCGCGACGGTGACGAGGTTCACCGTGTGATCGATGCGATTGACAAGCAACATGTATATTTGAGCGCCGACAACCGCGAAAAGTTGGCGTTTTGGCGCGACGGGGAGGAGGCCAGATGAGCGTGGCGCAACATATCCGCGACCGTGCAGGGCGCTTTCGTTGGATGGGGCTCCTCGTGGTGTGGGCGGTCTTTATTGCCATGGCCGCCGTGCTGCTGGTGGAGCGTGCCGGCGTGCAGTACAGTGCGGGCCAGCATAAGCTGGGGATGCTTGCCGCCAACGATGCAGTGCCGGCCTCCTCGGCAATCTTTGGCCAAAAGCCCACGTGCCTGGTCATTACCGACTCGGACCAAGATAGCGTCGACGACGTTAAAAACCAGTTCGACCAGATTTTGCTGGACATGAAGATCGCCCATCGCGATGTTGATATTGCCACCGACGGTGCGGACGCGATCCCATCGCTCTCGTCGTTTGATCGCGTGATTGTGCTTATGCCCTCGCTTGACGGACTGGGTACGCATCTGACCGATCTGATGAGTTGGGTGAGTGCGGGCGGCTCACTCATGCTGGGCATGACGCTAGATAACTCGAACTACCTGCAGGCTATTGCTTCCAAGCTTGGTATTGAATCGGCCGGATATGACTATGTAAAAGCCGAAAGTATCGTTCCGAGCGATGACTTTATGTTGGGCGGAGGAGAGCGCTACGAGTTCTCGGATCCCTTCGATTCCTCGCTCTCGGTTTCATTGCGCGACACGGCGCACGTATGGGCAAAGACCAGTGACACGGGCACGCCGCTCATTTGGTCTAACGATTGCGGCAGCGGGCGCACCGTGGTGTGCAACATTGGCATCTACGACAAGGTCATGCGTGGGTTCTATGCTTCGGCCATAAGCTTGCTGGGCGATGCCACGGCCTATCCGGTCATCAACAGCGCCGTGTTCTATTTGGACGACTTTCCTAGCCCCGTGCCCTCGGGCGATGGTACTTATATCAAGCGTGACTACGGCCTTTCCATTGCGGATTTTTACACCAAGGTCTGGTGGCCCGATCTGCAAAAGCTCGCGCAAAAATACGGCATTCGCTATACCGGCGTGATGATCGAAAACTACGAGGACGCGGTCAACCAGACCGAGCCTGCGCGCCAGGCCGATACCACACAGTTTCGCTACTTTGGCGGCATGCTGCTGCAGATGGGCGGAGAGCTGGGCTTTCACGGCTACAACCATCAGCCTCTGGCGCTCTGGGATACCGACTATGGCACGCTGTATGACTACAAGACCTGGAAGAACAAGGAGACGCTTGTCGCGTCTCTTGACGAGCTTATCGCCTTCCAGGACGAGGTGCTGCCCAATGCGCACGGTTCGGTCTACGTGCCGCCGTCAAATATCCTTTCGGCCAGCGCACGCAAGCTTATCGGCACCGACGTTCCGCGCATTAAGACTATTGCCAGTACGTACTTTGAGGACGGTACCGACCTGCCCTACGTGCAGGAGTTTGGCGTGGCGAGCGATGGTATTGTGGAGCAGCCGCGTATTGTCTCGGGCGGCATGGTCGACGATTCCTATATGCGCCTGGCTGCCGTGTCCGAGCTCAACATGCACTACGTGAGTACGCACTTTATGCACCCGGACGACCTTTTGGATCCCGATCGCGGCGCCAAGGAGGGCTGGGAAGTCTACAAGGGCGGCCTGACCGACTACCTGGACTGGCTTACCAAGTCTGCGCCCGACCTGCGCCGCCAGACCGGCTCGGAGTGCTCCGGTGCCATCCAGCGCTTTTCGTCGGTTACGGTGAGCGTGGATACCAGTGCGGATGCCTGGACGCTCAGCCTGGGCAATTTCCACGACGAGGCGTGGCTCATGTTCCGCGCCAATAATGGCGAGCCGGGTGCAGTCACGGGTGGCGAACTGACGCACCTTACGGGCAATCTGTATCTGCTCAAGGCAAATGATAAGACCGTGACGATCGAGCGCAAGGAGGGTGGCGATAAATGAGAATCTGCTTGGTACTCGAGGGTTGCTACCCCTATGTGCACGGCGGCGTGTCCACCTGGATGCACGGCTACATTACGGCTATGCCAGAGCACGAGTTTGTGTTGTGGGTGATTGGCGCGCATGCTGCCGACCGCGGCAAGTTTGTCTACGAGCTGCCCGGCAACGTGGTCGAGGTGCACGAGGTGTTCCTGGACGATGCCCTGCGGCTTTCGGGCGAGCAGCACGAAGCCAGTTTTAACGACCGTGAGCGCGAGGCACTACGCCGCCTGGTGTCGCTCTCCAATCCGGATTGGGACGTGCTGTTCGACATTTTCCAGCGCCGTCGCGTGCATCCGCTCTCGTTTTTGCAGAGCCGCACGTTTATGGATATCTTTCGCGACGTGTGCCTGGCCGAGTATCCCTACACGCCCTTTGCCGATGCATTCCACACCATGCGCTCCATGTTGCTGCCCGTGCTCTACCTGTTGGGCAGCGAGGTGCCGGTGGCCGATGTGTACCATGCCATCTCGACCGGCTACGGTGGCCTGCTCGCCTGCCTGGGCTCAAGCGTTCACCATGCGCCGGTGCTGCTGACCGAGCATGGCATCTATACCCGCGAGCGCGAGGAAGAGATCATTCGCGCCGATTGGGTGGTGCCGTCGTTTAAGGACCGCTGGATTCGCTTTTTCTACCTGCTTTCGGAGGAGATCTACCGCCGCGCCTTCCGCGTGACGAGTTTGTTCCATAACGCCCGCAAGACGCAGATCGATATGGGTTGCGATGCAGACAAATGCCTGGTCATCCCCAACGGCATTCAGTTCGACCGCTTTAAGGACATTCCCTTAAAGCCCGATGACGGCTGGGTGGACATTGGCGCGGTGGTGCGCCTGGCGCCCATCAAGGACGTCAAGACTATGATCTATGCCTTCTTTGAGCTGCACGAGCGACTGCCCAAGGTGCGCCTGCACATCATGGGCGGCGTGGACGACGAAGAGTACGGCGCCGAGTGCCACGCGCTGGTCGATACCCTGGGCGTGCGCGACCTGATCTTTACCGGTCGCGTCAACGTGGTCGAGTACATGGAAAAGCTCGACTTTACCATTTTGACGAGCATCTCCGAGGGCCAGCCGCTTAGCGTGCTGGAGTCGCTTGCAGCGCGTCGTCCCTGCGTGACGACCGAGGTGGGCTGCTGCCGCGAGCTGCTCGAAGGCGCCCCGGGTGACAACTTTGGCGTGGCGGGTTTTGTGACGCCGCCCATGTATCGCAAGGGCTTGGCCGATGCCATGGAGCGCATGTGCGTGAGCCGCGCCCGTCGCATTGAGATGGGGGAGCGCGGGCAGCGTCGCGTTGCCACGTACTTTTTGCACGAGCAGATGCTCGCCAACTATCGCGCGCTGTACGACGAGACGGCGCGTGCGTTTGACCTGCCCAGAGAGGGGGAGTAGCCGATGGCCGGAATTGGTTTTGAGCTCAAGCGCCTGTTTAGGCGCAAGGGCCTGTTTGCCACGATGCGTGCTTACGGCTACGCCGGCATTGTGTGCACGGGTCCCATGCTGTTGGGCGTGCTGCTCCAGGTGGGTATCTTGGTGCTGTGTGGTCTGTGGGGTGTGGGCCGTGCCAACCAGGATCTGCTGGTGTGCATGGTGACCTACACACTGCTGGCCTCGCTTTTGCTCACGAGCTTTTTCTCCATGCCGGTCACGCGCTTTTTGGCTGATATGTTGTTTGCCGAGCGCGAGGACGAGATTCTGCCTTCGTTTTGGGGCTCCAATGCTGTCATGCTCGTTGCGGGCACGGTGCTCTACGGCGTTTTTTTGCTGTTCTCGGGCGCCACGCTGCTGCAGGGGCTGCTGTGCCTGTGGCTGTTCAACATTATGATCGTCAACTGGAACGGCATGAGTTATCTCACGGCCATCAAGGATTACCGTGGCATCCTGTGCAGCTTTGCGGCCGCCATTGGCGTGGCGTGCCTGTGCGCCCTGGCCGCGCTGGCGCTGGGACTGCCGCCGGTCGAGGGCCTGTTGGCGTCAATTGCTCTGGGCTACGGCGTCATGCTCGCCTGGGACGTGGTACTGCTGTACCGGTATTTTCCTCAGAGCGACCGCAGCCCCTGGCCCTTTTTGCAGTGGCTCGATCAGTTTATGCCGCTGGCGCTCACGGGCCTGTTAACCAATCTGGGACTCTTTGCACACCTGGTGATTATTTGGGCCGGTCCTATTGGCGTGCAGGTCAAGGGCTTGTTTTATGGTGCGCCCTACTACGATGTGCCGGCGCTCATTGCGTTTTTGACGATCCTGGTCACGACCGTCAACTTTGTGGTCTCGGTCGAGGTCAACTTCTATCCGCGCTACCGCGACTATTACAGCCTGTTCAATGACGGCGGCGTGGTAGGCGACATTGTGGTGGCCCAGGAGGAGATGCTCTCCACGCTCAACAGCGAACTGCGTTTTTGCGCTCTCAAGCAGTTGTTTGTGACCGCTGCGGTCATTTCGCTCGAGACCACGGTGCTCTCGGCTCTGCCGCTGGGCTTTAACAACCTGATGCACGGGTATTTTCGCACGCTGTGCGTGGGCTATGGCCTGTATGCCGTGGGTAATACGGTGATGCTTATCTTGCTGTACTTTACCGACTACAAGGG
>CAVEDI010000237.1:0-6875 GCA_963614405.1 Oscillospiraceae bacterium
AGACCTGGGCCGTCGTCGGCATCGCAGTCCTCGCGTTCGTCTTCGTCGTCGTAGGCGTGTAGGGAGAAGGGAGAAACTATGTCAATCGAATCGAGCTTGTCCCTCTTTGCCATGGTGGCGATCGCCGTCCCCATGCTGGGCTCCCTGCTCATCGTCATGCTGCCGCGTCCCTACGCTAAATGGATCTGCGCCTTTGCCGGCGGCATCGCCACGGTCGCTTCCGTTGGCTTGGCCGCGACGTTTGCCGGAAACGGCATGAACGCGGTCGATGTAACCTGGGCGAGTATGGGCCAGACCTTGGTCATGGGCTTCATATTCGACCGGATGAGCACGCTGCTCGCACCCGCGTTCGTCGCTATCGGCCTGCTCGTCGTCATCTATTCGTTCCCGTACATGAGCGATAAGAACAAGGAGCATCCCGACGCGCCCCGTCGCCGCTTCTACGTGTACTTCTCCACGTTCATCGGCGCCATGGCCGGTCTCGCCTACAGCTCCACCATCGTCGGCCAGCTCGTTTTCTTCGAGATCACCGGCGTGTGCTCCTGGGGCCTCATCAGCTACTACATGACGCCCACGGCCAAGAAGGCCGGTATGAAGGCGCTCATCATCACCCATATCGGCGCTCTGGGACTCTACATCGGCGCGGCCTTCCTGTTCGCCGGAACCGGCACGTTCGCGCTGAGCGCGATCTCCCAGCTCGATTCCGGTATGAAGACCGTCGTGCTGCTGCTCATCCTGTTCGCCGCTTGGGCCAAGTCCGCCCAGTTCCCGCTCTACATGTGGCTGCCCTCCGCAATGGAGGCCCCCACGCCCGTTTCCGCCTACCTCCATGGCGCGTCCATGGTGAAGGTCGGCGTGTGCGTGTTCGCCCGCGCTCTTGCGAGTGCCGGCGATATCCCCGAGATCGTCGGTTGGGTCGCCATCATCGACGCCGTCGTGACCATGCTCTTCGGCTTCCTCATGTACCTGCCCCAGAAGGATATGAAGCGCCTGCTCGCCTTCTCGACGATCGCGCAGCTCGCCTACGTGTTCTTCGGCCTGGGCCTCTCCGTGTTCGGAAGCCAGATGGCGTTCAACGGCGCCGTCGAGCACATCTTCAACCACGCGTTCACCAAGACCCTGTTCTTCCTCATCGCCGGCTCCCTCAGCTTCACGCTGGGAACCCGTATGTTGCCCAAGATCCAGGGCCTCATGAAGAAGTACCCGGTCACGGGCGTGGGCTTCGCGGTCGCCGCGACCGCTATCGCCGGCGTGCCCCCCATGAACACGTTCTTCTCCAAGTTCCAGATTATTTCCGGTGGCTTCGCGGTTGGTGCTTCCAACACGGTCATCTTCGTCCTCGTGTGCGTCATGGTCGTCGAGACCGTCGCCACCTTCGCATGGTTCCTGCGTTGGATGGGTAAGGTCCTGCCCGGTGAGCCGAGCGAGACCGTGGCCGCCGGCCAGCCCCTTCCGCGCGCCATGGCGTTCGTGTTCGTCGTCCTCATGATCATGGTCGTCGTCGCCGGTCCTCTGTCCTCTAGTTGGATGGGTTAGGAGGTAGGACATGGGTTATTCGTTAGTCAATATCCTGGGCGGTCTTCTGATCGTGACCTCCACCATGGTGGTCGTCTCGAAGACCATCCCGTCCGCCATTAAGTGGTACGCGATCCAGTCGGTTGTCCTGGTGGGCGTGCTGCTCACCCTGGGCCTCACCACCGGTGCCACCGAGCTTCTCATGTGGGCCGCGTCGGCCTTCGTCACCAAGGTGATCCTCGTTCCGTTCATTCTCAACCGTGCCTACAAAAAGATGGGTTCGCCCGCCGATAGCACGCTGACCTCCTCCATCAAGCCGGCCTGGACCATCATCCTCACCGGTCTGGAGGTGGCCATCTGCTTCGCGGTGGTCACGCGCCTGAGCCTGCCCACCGCTGAGGTGGCTACTCCGGCCCTCGCCATCAGCTTCGCGCACTTCTTCGTCGGCCTCACGTGCATCATCTCCCAGCGCAACATCCTCAAGCAAATCTTCGGGTACTGCCTTATGGAGAACGGTAGCCACGTGACGCTCGCCCTGCTCGCGCCCACGGCCCCCGAGATCATCGAGATCGGCATCGCCACCGACGCCATTTTCGCCGTCATCATCATGTCCGCCGTCGTCGTGAGGATCTGGAACGACACCAAGTCGCTCGACTCCCACGACCTGACCGAATTGAAGGGGTAGGCCATGGATGTTTCAATGCTGACGGTCGCCCTGCTCGCTTGTCCCCTCGTGTTCTCCCTGATTATGGCTGCGCTCCCCAAGACGACGTCCTACAGCGTCTTTGCGGGGCTCAACACCATCTCCGTCGCGGCGACCCTCGTCCTTTCGGTCGTCACCGCGGGAACCATGCTCTCGAGCGGGCAGAATATCGACGCTTTGGGCCTGTGGCTCCATCTCGATTCGCTCTCGTCGATCTTCGTCCTTCTGGTAGGCATCATCGGGTTCATCACCGGCGTGTACTCCATCTCCTATATCAAGATCGATATCGAGGAGAAGACCATGCCGGCCGAGCGCACCAAGCAGTACTACGCGCTGTTTAGCCTGTTCGTTTTCACGATGCTGCTCGCCTGCCTGTCCAACAACATCATCCTCACCTGGGCGGCGGTCGAGGCCACCACGCTGTCGACCGTGTTCCTCGTGGGCATCTACAAGAACAAGCAGGCGCTCGAGGCGTCTTGGAAGTACGCGATGGTCTGCACCGCCGGCGTGGCCTTCGGCCTGTTCGGCACGCTGCTCATCTACGCGAACGCCGCCGATATCATGCCCAACGCGCATGAGGCAGCCTTCCTCACCTCCATCATGCCCTACGCCGACCAGTTCGACCCGATGCTCGTGCGCCTCGCGTTCGCGTTCATCGTCATCGGCTTCGGCACCAAGGCGGGCCTGTTCCCCATGCACACTTGGCTGCCCGACGCGCACTCCCAGGCTCCGAGCCCGGTCTCCGCGCTGCTCTCGGGCGTGCTGCTCAAGTGCGCCATGCTGGTGATCATCCGCTTCTACTCCCTGTCCATCATCACGGTGGGCGACACCTATCCGCGTACGCTCCTGCTCATCCTGGGCACGCTGTCCATCCTGGTGGCCGCCCTGTGCATCTTTAAGCAGGACGATATCAAGCGCCGCTTCGCGTACTCCTCCGTCGACAACGTCGGCGTGGTCGCGCTGTGCCTGGGTATCGGTGGTCCGCTCGGTATCGCCGCCTGCCTGCTGCACTGCATCTTCCACGGTTTCACGAAGGCGCTCGCCTTCTGCATGGCCGGTAACATCCAGCACATCTACCACACCCGCGACCTGAATAAGATCAAGGGCGTCGTCGAGATCGCTCCCGTCACGGCAGCGCTCACCATCATCGCCCTGCTCGCGCTCGCCGCCTTCCCGCCGTTCGCCCTGTTCATCTCCGAGTTCCTCACCTTCGTGGCCGGCGTCCAGTCCGGTCCCATCTGGGTGGTCGTGCTCGTGGCCATTGGCCTCACCGGCGTGTACTTTGCCCTTACCGGCATCGCGCTCAAGTCCATCTTCGGCAAGGCGCCCGAGGGCATGAAGCGCCACGAGGTGCCCGCCCTCATGATCATCCCCGAGATCGCCCTCGCGATCGTGGTCATGTGGTTCGGTATCGCCACCCCGGTCGCCATCACGAGCGGCGTCGAGGATGCAACGTCCGTCGTTTTGAACCAGAGCGTCGAAGAGCTCCACGAGGCTCCTCTCTACCGCATGGTGTTCAGTTCCCAGACCAAGACAAGCGAGGTGAATTAGCACCATGGCAGAACCTGAAAAGAAGGACTACGCTCGTCGTTGCGAAAGCCACGTCGAGGCCCTGCGCGCCGCAGTGCCGGGCGCTATCGAGAAGGTTGAGTGGCAGTGCGAGGACCAGCTGACGATCACCGTCAAGCAGGACAAGCTGCCCGAGGCCGTCCACTACCTGTATTACGAGCGCTACGGCTGGATTCCCGTGATCATCGGCAACGACGAGCGCAGTCTGTGCGGCCGTTACGCCGTGTATTACGTCATCTCCATGGAGGGGGAGGACCCCGGCTGGGTGACCGTGCGCACCGAGGTCGATCCCGCCAAGATGACGTTCCCGTCCGTGACGCCGTTCGTCCCCGCCTGCGTGTGGGGCGAGCGCGAGCTGCGCGATATGTTTGGCCTGATCCCCGAGGGTCTGCCCGACCGTCGCCGCCTGGTACTGCCCGACGACTGGCCCAGCGGCCTGTACCCGCTGCGCAAGGACTCCATGGACTACCGCTTCCGTCCCGCTCCGGCGAGCGACATGGAAAACTACGAGTTCTTGGCCGATACCAAGGGCAAGGAGACCACACTCGTCCCCATGGGCCCGCTGCACATCACCTCCGACGAGCCCGGCCACTTCCGCCTGTTCGTTGAGGGCGAGACCATCGTCGATGCCGACTACCGTCTGTTCTACGTGCACCGCGGCATGGAGAAGGTCGCCGAGACGCGCCTGAACTATGACGCCGTGACGTTCCTCGCCGACCGTATCTGCGGCATCTGCGGCTGCGCTCACTCGGTGGCCTATGCCGAGGCCGTCGAGCGCGCCCAGGGCATTCATGTCCCGCCGCGAGCCCAGTACATCCGCGCCATCATGCTCGAGGTCGAGCGCCTGCACTCGCATCTGCTCAACATTGGCCTGGCGTCGCACTACACGGGCTTCGACTCCGGCTTCCAGCAGTTCTTCCGCGTCCGCGAGAAGTCCATGGACCTGGCCGAGAAGCTCTCCGGTCACCGCAAGACCTACGGCCTCAACGTGATCGGCGGCGTGCGTCGCGATATTTTGGCCGAGCAGAAGCTCTCCACGCTCACGACCATCCACCAGCTGCGCTCCGAGGTTCAGGAGCTCGTCGACGTCTTGCTCTCCACGCCCAACTTTATTGAGCGTACGAGCGGCATCGGCATCTTGGACCGCAAGATCGCACGTGACTTCTCGCCGGTCGGCCCGCTCATGCGTGGCTCGGGCTATGCCCGCGACGTGCGCTTTGACCATCCCTTCGACGGCTACGCCGATCCGGACGTCCAAAAGATGCACGCCGCCACGGCCGACACCTGCGATGCCTTCGGCCGTACCGCCGTCCGCATCCAGGAGGTCTACGATTCGATCGACATGATCGAGACCATGCTCGAGAACTGCCCGTCGGGCCCCATCCTCACCACGGATTGGGAATACACCCCGCACAAGTACGCTATCGGCGCCACCGAGGCGCCGCGCGGCGAGGACGTGCACTGGGCCATGCTCGGCAACAACCAGAAGTGCTACCGCTGGCGCGCCAAGGCCGCCACGTACAGCAACTGGCCGGTCCTGCGCTACATGTTCCGCGGCAACACCGTGGGCGACGCGGCGCTGATCGTCGGCTCGCTCGACCCGTGCTACTCCTGCACCGATCGCGTGACGGTGACCGATGTCGCCGCCAAGCGCGACCACGTGCTCGACAAGGAGCAGTTCGAGAACGTCTGGCGCGACAAGTCGCCGCTTGCGGGCGAGGGCACCATGGCCGCTCCGCTCGATGAGGAGGCGCTCTAATATGCTGAAGCTTTGGAAGGTTAACGCCAAGGCCGGCGACGCGACGGTCAAGTACCCGTTTGCGCCGTTCCCCACCAACAAGGACATGCGCGGCAAGCCCGAGCACAACGCCGAGCTCTGCATCGCCTGCGGTGCCTGCGGCGTGGCGTGCCCGGCCGATGCCATTCGCATGGATACCGACCTTGCGGCCGATACCATCACCTGGTCGATCGACTACGGTCGCTGCATCTTCTGCGGCCGCTGCGAGGAAGCCTGCCCCATGGAGGCCATCAAGCTCACCGAGGAGTTTGAGCTGGCCGTCATGAGCAAGGACGACCTCACTAGCAAGAGCGTCTATACGCTCGAGCACTGCTCGCGCTGCGGCAAGCCGTTTGCCCCGCACAAGGAGATCGACTACGCCAAGCGCCTGCTGCAAAAGGCCGGCGGCATGGAGGCCGAGCAGGCCGCCCGTACCGTCGGTATGTGCCAGGAGTGCAAGCGCGAGCTCGACGCCCTGCGCGCCGCCTCGGCCGTAAAGACCGGCAACGCGCACGGCATGGCTGCCAACGAGACGCTTGCGTCCGGTGAGCCCCAGGGCCCCGGCATGGAGTATCTGGGCGGCCACGGCGTGAACCCGGAGTATATCGACCGCGAGCTCAACCCCGATGCGCCCGAGATTCCCGCCGGTCCGGCGCCGGTCGAGGGCATCATCATGGATTTTGAAACGAAGGAGGAGTAACCATGGCCGAACCCACGCTTTTGCCCGAGCGGCTTCAGTACCGCCCGACCAAGATCGAGCTCGACGAGAGCATCGAGAAGGCCAAGGCGACCCTTCTTAAGAAGATCAAGCGCTCGGTGTACGTCTACCGCGTCGACTGCGGCGGCTGCAACGGCTGCGAGATCGAGATCTTCGGTTCCATCACGCCCGTCTTCGACGTCGAGCGCTTTGGCATCAAGGTCGTGCCCTCGCCCCGTCACGCCGATGTGCTGCTGTACACCGGCGCCGTGACGCGTGCCATGCGTATGCCGGCCCTGCGCGCCTTTGAGGCCGCACCCGATCCCAAGATCGTGGTGTCCTATGGCGCGTGCGGCTGCACCGGTGGCATCTTCTACGACAACTACTGCGTCTGGGGCGGCACGGATAAGATCCTGCCGGTCGACGTCTACATTCCCGGCTGCCCGCCCAGCCCTGCGCAGACCGTCTACGGCTTTGCCATGGCGCTCGGTCTGCTGGACCAAAAACTCCATGCCGAGACCACGGTGGAGGCCGCCGGCGAGCAGGCCGATATCCTGCACCCCGGCGTGCCGTACAAGCTGCGCGTTGCCATTGAGCGCGAAGCTCGCGCCATG
>CAVEDI010000238.1:0-2535 GCA_963614405.1 Oscillospiraceae bacterium
CCCGCTGCTGGTTGCGCGACGAATAAGCGACCGCGTGGCAGGGCTGGGAGTGACCTGTTCCATTGGCGTGGGCTGCAACAAGACGGTCGCAAAGATCGCAAGCGAGCGCGACAAGCCGTTTGGATTGACGATTGTGCGCCCCGGAACCGAGCAGCGCTTTTTGGCCGCGCTGCCGGTATCTGCCATGAGCGGCATCGGGCGCTCGGCCGAGGAGCGACTGCGCCGCATGCGCATCTACACCCTCGGCGAGCTATCACGTGCACCGGAATCCACCTTGGCCTCTATTTTTGGCGTCAACGGCGAACGCATGCGCCAGCGTGCGCTGGGACTCGAAATCTCCGAAGTCACGAGCCTCGATGAAGAGCGCGAGGTCAAGTCGGTCAGCAATGAACGCACCTTTGCTAAAGATTTAACTGAGCGTGGGGATATTGAGGCGGCAATTGCGCTGTTGGGAGAGTCAGTGGGACGCCGCCTGCGCCGTCAGGGGCTGACGGGTGCCACGGTAACGCTCAAGCTTAAGTATTCGTATGGCAGCGGGCGTACGGCACAGCGCCGGCTGCCTCATCCGACCGACGATGAGAACATCTTCGTGGCGGTTGCACTCGAACTGCTCGACAACATCTGGCAGGATGGCATACATGTTCGCTTAGCGGGCATCGGCATGAGCGACTTCGACCACCAAGGCGGCATCCAGACTGACCTGTTCTGCGAGATCGATGACCGCGGAGCCCAATCCAGCGACCGCCGCGACCTCTCCGTCGCCATCGACGCCGTCCGAGACAAATTCGGCGACACCGCCCTTTCCTTCGGCCGCCAATCCCGCTTTAGCGATTAACCGCCTTTGGGCAAAAAGAAAGCCGGGCAGGTGCGGAAAACCGCACCTGCCCGGCGATATGCGTGAGGGTAGCTAACCCCGTCTCAAATGAGCTACTAGAGGAGGTTGAGGGGGAGCTGGGGGGCGTCGCCCCAGAGCTTTTCTAGGCGGTAGAAGTCGCGGGCTTCAGGAGTGAAGACGTGGACGACAACCGAACCGTAGTCCATGAGCATCCAGGTCTTCTGCTCGCGGCCCTCGATGGAGAACGGATGCTCGCCGCAAGCCTCGGCGACCTTCTCCTCGATCTCGTCGACGATAGAGTCGACCTGGCGGTTGTTGGTACCGGTGGCAAGCACAAAGTAGTCGCATACGTCGGAAAGCTCGGTCAGGTCGAGCACCTGAACGTCCTCGCCCTTCTTGTCGTAGGCGGCCTGCGCGGCGGCGCGGGCGACATCCTCGGCGGCAACACCGCTCGCGGACAGCGAGGCAGCGGTGCGGTCGGACGTGGCAACAAAACTCTTGTGCTCCACACCTTCAAGAATCTGATCGTCGGTCATGGTCTCATCGGCCATGGAATACCTCTTTCTAGACAGCCCAAGCTAGCGCAGCTGGGCGTAATGGTTGTAAATCATAATAGCCGTGGGATAAAGATAACGCCCGGACTGGATCACATAGACCAGACCCTGCGCAAAACAGGAGAAGAACAACTCGTCGAGCGAGGACTTCCCCACCATCTTGCGCAGCGCATGGGCATAATCGCCGTGGCGGTTGGGTTCGATAGCATCGGCCACAAAGACCACCATATCGAGCGGCGTCATGTCGCAAGCGCCCACGGTGTGACGGTCGACAGCCTGAAAGACCGCCGGCGACAGCTCGGGAAAAAGCTGCGGAAGCTCATAGGCGGCAACCGGGCCATGCAAAAGCGGCGTCGCGGCAGACGGAGAGCCGGCAATCTTAATGCCGTAATGCAGAGCGCGCGTAACCAGCTCGTCGTCGGAGAGCACTTTGTCCCAGTCATGGATCAGACCGGCAGCAGCGGCATCAAAGCGGTCAACGCCGTAGACCTCGGCCAGATGAAGTGCGGTCTCGGCAACACCCAGCGAATGCACATAGCGCTTGCGCTTATCCTTCATGCGAACATCGAGCAGCTCTTGAATGCGCTTGAGCAGCGCGCGTTCATCGCCCCCAAACTGATCCTCTACCGACAACGTAGACCCCCATCACTCAAAATCTTCTTGGCCCAAATCGGCATATAGCCTGCGTTTGCGAATGTAGCCGAGCACGGACTCGCTCGTAAGATAGCGCACGCTCATACCGCGGGCAACTCGCTTACGAATGTTCGTCGAGCTGATCGCCAGCGCCGGAATCTGAATATAGCGCACGTCGAACGGCAGCCCCGACTCTTTGATTCGGGCACGCGCCGTATCGATATCAAAGCCCGGTCGTGTCGCCGCAATAAAGGTAGCAAGCTCAGCGATTCGTTCGGCATCATGCCAGGTCACAATATCGATAATCGCGTCGGCGCCCGTAATAAAGTAGAGCTTTACCTGCGGCGGGTAAAAGTCGCGAAGGGCATGAAGCGTATCGGCCGTATAGGTTACGCCCGGACGGTCGATCTCGAACCGGCTCGCCAAAAAGGCCGGGTTCGCGGCGGTGGCGAGGACCGTCATGGCATAACGGTCCTCGGCAGGCGTCACCGGATACTTCGATGAAGTCATGAT
>CAVEDI010000239.1:0-4702 GCA_963614405.1 Oscillospiraceae bacterium
CTTACGTTCCCTTTACGTTTGGTCCCTACCGCTGCGGGTATGCTTTTAAAGAAGTATGACAGCCGTATAAACACGGACTGCGCGGCGACGCCGCGGTACTTGTTGTAATAGGAGGCTTTAGTATGGCAGCACGTGCGGACAACGTTTCGCGTGTCGACCATGATGGAGTTACGTTGGTAGAGGGCGCGACGCTCGATGTTCGCTTTGCCTTTACCGAGCGCACCGGTGGCGTTTCCGAAGATGCGTACTCCTCGCTCAACCTGGGCTCGCATGTAGGCGATGACCCCTTTGCTGTTCAAGAAAATCGTCGTCGAGCGCTCGAAGCCATGGGTGCCGCTGAGTGCGAGCATAATCTGCTCGTCCCCAATCAAGTACATGGTGACCATGTCGTGACGGTGACCTCGAACGGTGCCGATGATCTCGAGAACATTCGTGAGCAGATTGCCGAGGGCTGTGATGCCCTCGTCTGTACGGCCCATGAGGTGCCCGTGATGCTCTGCTTTGCCGATTGTGTTCCCGTGGTGCTGGTGGCTCCCGGCGGCTTTGCCGTGGTGCATTCCGGATGGAAGGGCACGATTGCGCGTATTTCCGCCAAAGCCTGCCAGGCGCTTTGTGAGGCGGCTGACTGCACGCCGGAGGACATCTCTGCCTATATTGGGCCCCATATCCTGGGCGACGAGTATGAGGTGTCCCAAGAACTTATGGATCGCTTTGCCGCCGAGTTCTCGTGCATCGATGCTACTGCTTCTCGCATGCTCGATCTTTCCGCCGCCATTCGCGAGGCGCTGGTGGATGCCGGTGTCGATGTGAACGGCATTGTGGACACCAAACTTTCCACCGTTCGTCAGAACGACCGCTTTTATTCCTACCGCAACGAGGGCGGCACCTGTGGGCGCCATGCTGCGATCGGCGTGATGCTATGAGAAAGATCGCATCGGTCCTGAGTGCAGCAGTGCTCACGCTCACGCTGTGCGCCTGCTCCTCGGGATCTTCTACGTCTTCTATTACCGTGGCCGGCTCGACCACCTGCCTTCCCATTGCCGAGATCGCGGCCGAGGGCTTTAAGGAAGAGACCGGCATCGACGTGCTCGTCTCCGGCCTTGGCTCATCTGCTGGCATCGAAGCTGTTAGCGCCGGCACCGCCGACATCGCTAGTTCGTCTCGTGGCCTCAATGCCGACGAGCAGGATTTGGGCCTGACCCCGATCGTAATCGCACACGACGGCATTGCAGTCATCGTGAACGACGACAACCCGGTCGACAATCTCTCGACCGAGCAGCTCCGCGATATTTACGCCGGCAAGATCACCAACTGGAAAGAAGTCGGCGGAGAGGACCTGAAGATTCAGGTTATCAACCGCGACGAGGCGTCCGGTACGCGCGAGGCCTTCCGCACTATCGTGATGGACGGCACGCCGTTCGATCGCCGCTCGGCTGTTCTTTCGGGTACGGGTCAGGTACGCGATGTCGTGTCCCGCTCGCGTGGCGCTATTGGCTACATCTCGCTGGGTTTTGTCGAGAGCCTCAACGCTAAGACCTCGGTCAAGGCCGTTTCGGTCAACCATGTCGAGGCATCCGAGAAGACGGTCGCAAGTGGCGGCTATCCCATCTCGCGTGACCTCTACTTCTTTGTGAAGGGAACGCCTTCGCAGCAAGCGCAGGATTACATCGACTACGTGACGTCCGAAAAGATGGACAAGCAGATTCGCGAGGCGGGCTTTATTCCCGTCACGAACGACGGAAAGGGGAGTGAGTAGCGTGGAAACACAGGAAACCCCCCAGATTGAGCAGGAGACCCAGGCGCCCAAAAAGCGTGAGTTGGCGTTGGTGTCGCGCAGTACCTATCTTAAGGAGAAGGCGCTGCAGTGGATCTTCTTTGCCTGCGCGTTCTTGGCGGTCGTCACCGTCATCCTGATTTTTGTCTTTACCACGTACTCGGCGCTGCCGGTCTTTACCGACATCGGCCTGGCGGACTTCTTTAGCTTTACGTGGGCGCCCTCTGAGGGTCACTACGGCATTATGTCGCTGCTGGCGGGCTCTGGCCTGGTGACGGTCGGTGCACTTGCCATGGGCGTGCCCCTGGGTGTGGGCACGGCCGTGTACCTGGTCGAGATTGCCAGCAAGCGCGTGCGCAGGCTCATCAGCCCCGCCGTCGACCTGCTGGCGGGCATCCCCTCCATCATCTACGGCTTCTTTGGCATGGTCATCATCCGTCCGTTTATCGCGCAGCTGACCGGCGGTCTTGGCTTTGGCGCGCTGACGGCGTGGTTCGTGCTCGCCATCATGATCGTTCCCACCATCACCACGCTTACCATCGATGCCCTCAATTCCATTCCCATGGGCATTCGCGAGGCATCCTATGCCATGGGTGCCACCAAGTGGCAGACCATCTACAAAGTCGTGCTGCCGGCCGCCAAGCTGGGCATTGTGGACGCCATCGTTTTGGGTATGGGTCGCGCCATCGGTGAGACCATGGCCGTGCTGATGGTCGTGGGCAACGCCCCGGTCATTCCGGATAGCATCTCGAGCCCTATCTCAACGCTCACGAGTCAGATCGCGCTCGACATGAGCTATTCCTCGGGTCTGCACCGCTCGGCGCTGTTCGGCATGGGTGTGGTCCTGTTTATCATCTCCGCCACGCTGGTGGGCATCGTCCGTCTGATTTCCAAGAAGAAGAGGGGGTAGGCTATGTCCGATTCCGTTGACACGACGGTCGATACGACCTCGTCGCGCGAGCGCATCAAGCGTGCCCTTTCCCACGGCAAGAAGGGCCGCATCAACAAGGACCTGTCCAACAAGATCATGCTTGGCGTGTTTCGTGCCGCTGCCTACATCACCACGCTGGTGCTGGTCGCCATCATCGCCTACGTGGTCATTAACGGCCTGCCACATATCTCGCTCGACTTTATCTTCGGTTGGCCCCAGGGCGTCAACGCCGAGGGCGGCATTTGGCCCACGATCGTCTCGACCGTCTACGTGACGGCGCTCGCCATGCTTATCTGCACGCCGATCGCTGTGCTGGCAGCCGTTTATCTGGCCGAGTACGCCAAGCAGGGCAAGGTCGTCGATCTCATTCGCTACGCTGCTGACGCTTTGGCCTCGGTGCCCTCCATCGTTATGGGCCTGTTTGGCTACGCCTTGTTTGTCGAGGCCATGGGCCTGGGCCTTTCGATGGTCTCGGCCGCTCTGGCGCTCGCGCTCTTGATGCTTCCCATCGTCATGCGCACCACCGAAGAAGCCATTCGCGCCGTTCCGCGCTATATCCGTTGGGGCGCGTACGGCCTGGGCGCCACCAAGTGGCAGGTCGTCTCCAAGATCGTGCTTCCTTCGGCCTTTGGCCGCATTGCCACGGGCATCGTCCTTGCCATCGGCCGTGCCATCGGCGAGACCGCCGTGGTGCTCTACACCATGGGCCAGGCCATCAACCTACCTATTTCGCCGCTCGATTCCGGTCGTCCCATGACCGTTCACCTGTACCTGCTTGCCAACGACGGCATCAACATGAACGCAGCCTACGGCACCGCGCTCTTGCTGATGGTGATCATTTTGGCCTTCAACCTGTTTGCGCGCTTCCTGTCGCGCAAGCGTCGCTAGTTAAGGAGTCCCATGTCCGTTTATCAGTCCGCTCCCACGTTGGAGCAAGCGGCCATTACGGCCAAGGATTTCAACTTTTGGTACGGTGACTTTCATGCGCTGACGGGGCTTGACCTCAACATCGCCAAAAACGCCATCACCTCCTTCATTGGCCCTTCGGGCTGCGGCAAATCGACGTTTTTGCGCTGCATCAACCGCATGAACGACCTGATCGAGGGCACGCGCATCGAGGGCACCATGACGCTCGACGGCAACGATATCTATGCCGAGGGTGTCGACCCGGTCGATCTCCGTCGTCGCGTGGGCATGATCTTTCAGCAGCCCAACCCGTTTCCCAAATCCATCTACGAGAATGTCGCCTTTGGCCCTCGTCTGCAGGGCGTGACTAGCAAAAGCGACCTCGATGACATCGTGGAAGAATCGCTCAAGCGCGCCAACCTCTGGAAAGAGGTATCCAATCAGCTCAACAAGGATGGTTTGGCGCTCTCGGGCGGTCAGCAGCAGCGTCTGTGCATCGCGCGCGTGCTTGCGGTGCAACCCGATGTCCTTCTGATGGACGAGCCCTGCTCCGCCATCGACCCCACGTCCGTCTCTAAGGTCGAGGATTTGATGGCCGAGCTGGCGCCCGAGATGACGATCATCATCGTCACGCATTCAATGCAGCAAGCAGCTCGTATCAGCGACTATACCGCATTCTTCTTGCAGGAAGTTGCCGGCGAGCCCGCCACACTCATCGAGTATGGTCAAACCGACGCGATCTTCACCAGCCCGGTGGACTCGCGGACGGAAGACTATATCACCGGCCGCTTTGGCTGATCGGTGCGACTAGTCCCAAGCCGATCGGACCTGGACCGGTGCGTATTCACTGTGCGGGCGGCATGACCGCACCCAACTGATTGGAGTGAACCATGCGCAAACTGTTTTCCCGTCAGCTCATCGAGGCCCGCCACGAGATGCTGAGCATCTACGAGGCCGTCGATCTGGCCCTCCACGATGCCGTGAAGGCCTATGTGACCGACGACCGCAAGCTCGCCACCAAGACCAAGAAGCGCACGCTTTCGATTGACGCGCGCTGCGCCAACCTGGAGGCCGTCTGCTACAACCTGATC
>CAVEDI010000240.1:0-8111 GCA_963614405.1 Oscillospiraceae bacterium
GTCATGCCGAAATGGCGCGAAGCACGCGGTTGACAAAACTATAGAGACACGTCCCCCGGAACTGTTTCCTTGGCGCGACTTCTGGCGAAGCCAGGTGAGCGCAAAGGAAACAGTGTAGGGAGACGGGGCTTCCGGCGGGAAGTTTAGCGACGCTTACGCCTTGTTGACGGAGCCAAACTCCTCCATGAGCTCCTTGGTGCGGGCAACGATGTTGTCGCGACCAGGCTTGAGGAGCTTGCGGGGGTCAAAGCCCTTGCCCTGCTGATCCTTGCCGGCCTCGATGTACTCGCGAACACCCTTGGCGAAGACGAGCTGCAGATCGGTGTTGACGTTGATCTTGGAGATGCCCAGGGAGATGGCCTTCTTGATCTGATCCTCGGGGATGCCGGTGCCACCGTGCAGGACGAGGGGCAGGTCGCCGGTCTGAGCCTTGATCTCGCCCAGGCGCTCGAAGGAAAGGCCAGCCCAGTCGGCAGGGTACACGCCGTGGATGTTGCCGATACCGCAAGCGAGGAAGTCAACGCCCAGGTCAGCAATCTGCTTGCACTCAGCAGGATCAGCGAGCTCGCCGCTGGAGGTCACGCCGTCCTCGGTGCCGCCGATGCCGCCGACCTCGGCCTCGATGGACATGCCCTTGGAGTGGGCAAGCTCAACGAGCTCCTTGGTGCGGTCGAGGTTAAGCTGGAAGGTCTCCTCGTGAGAGCCGTCATACATGATGGACGTGAAGCCGGCCTCGATGCACTTGAAGCAGTCCTCGTAAGAACCGTGATCGAGGTGAAGGGCGACGGGAACGGTAACGCCCGTGGCCTCGACGGCAGCCTTGACCATGTCGGCGCAGACCTTGAAACCGCCCATCCACTTAGCGGCACCAGCGGTGCACTGAAGGATCAGCGGAGACTTGGCCTCCTCGGCGGCCTGGAGAATAGCCAGGGTCCACTCGAGGTTGTTGGTGTTGAAGGCACCGAGACCGTACTTGCCGGCTTCGGCCTTCTTGAGCATGTCTGCTGCGTTGACGAGCATAAAAGAAACCTCCTGTAAGGTTGCTCCGATAACGCCTGAGATTTTACCACGACATACCCGAGCATAAACGTTCGTTTGTTCACGAATACCATCCGATTGGACAAATTTTGACCGTTTGCCCCACAGAATCGACCCACTGGGGAAAATAGCTTGACGATTGAGCGGTCTTCGTGGTTCGAAAGACGGCTTCGAGCCTACATCTGCATAAACGGGTTCTGCATAAGTTCGCGCGCCATCGTGGTCGAATCGCCATGGCCCGTCAAGCAAACGGTATCGGGCGGAAGCGTCTTGGCAAGTTTGGAGAGCGAGCGCATAATCGCCGCCTCGTCACCGCCGGAAAGATCGGTACGACCGTGGCTGCCCGGGAAAAGCGTGTCGCCCACAAAGGCGATGTTCCCCTGCTCGGTCGCGGCGAACAGGACGATGCCGCCCGGCGTATGCCCCGGCGTCTCGATCACCTGCAGGCAGACGTCGCCCACCTCGATTGTATCGCCCTCGGCAAGCAAACGCGTCGGCTCACCCGGATCGGGCGTCTCGATACCCCACATGACACGCTGCTCCTCGATATTTGCGCGAGGTACTGTCACGTCCTTAGCGCACAACTCATATAGTGCACTGTCGCCAACGACAGCTCGAACCCCGGCAACCCCGCCAACATGGTCGGCATGACCGTGCGTGCAGACAGAGCCGAGTACGCGCACCTCGGGATGCGCGGTGCGGATATGCTCCACAAGACGCTCGCCCTCCCACGCCGGATCGACGATTAAGCACTCGTCATTCGAAATAACGGCGTAACTGTTGGTCTGAATCGGGCCGTTGACGAGCGCCTCAATCGAAGCCGCACCTCGGGGTGTCAGGTCCAAAGTCATATCGTCCATGCGCATGCCCTCCTTCTAAAATACGTTCGAGGCACCAAACGATGCCTCGAACGTAACCAATATCTATGATGCTGAGAGGCTCTCGCACCTACACACGGCGCTTGAGCTGAGCTCCGCCTTCGCCGGGCATAAGACGGCGAGCGTCGTAGACCGAATCGACACTGCTGATGGAAGCCAGCAGCGGATCCAGGCCGCTCGCATCCGAAATCTCGACCATAAAGCGCAGGGTCGCAATACCCTCGCGGTTGGTCGAGGTGGCGGCGGAAAGGATATTGCCGCCTGCATCGCCAATGGCAATGGTGACGTCCTTGAGCAGGCCCATGCGGTCCAGGCACTCGACCACGATCTCGACCTGGAAGAGAGTGTCGGCAGCACCATCCCACTCTACGTCAATCATGCGCTCGGGGTGCTCCATGAGGCCCTTGACGTTGGGGCAGTTGGCGCGATGCACTGAGACACCTCGGCCACGCGTGATGAAGCCGACGATATCGTCGCCCGTCACGGGGTTGCAGCAATGAGCCAGACGGACCAGCAGGCCACTGTTGCTCTCGCCCTTAACGATAATGCCGTTACTTGCGCTCTTGCCACGCTTTTGCGGCTTGCGGTTGGAGCCGCGGGCCGGCTGTTTCACGACCTCGGCGATAGCCTCGGCCTTGGTGAGCTGTTCCTCGGGCTTGGGGTCCAAGATTTGCTCGACCTTATTACCCACAGCGCGCGGGGCAACCTTGCCGGCGCCGACGGCAGCAAACAGGTCCTCGAGCTGCTTGAAGTTAAACTGCTCCGCCACGGCGTTGAGCGCACGCGTGGAGCGCGGCGTGGAGATGCCATACCCGCGCTTGCGCAGGTCCTTGGCCAGCATATCGCGGCCGGCGGCAGCGTCGTCGTCCTTAGTCGCGGCGGCAAAGTAGCGACGGATCTTGGACTTGGCCGAAGGCGTCTTGACGATCTTGAGCCAATCACGCGACGGTTTGGAACTCTTGTTAGTCAGGATTTCAACGCGGTCGCCCGTCTTGATCTCGTGCGTGAGCGGGGCCACAGCACCGTTGATCTTAGCGCCGACGCAGTGGTTTCCCACCTCGGTGTGAACGGCATAGGCAAAGTCGAGCGGCGTGGAGCCGGCACGAAGCGCCATGACCTCGCCCTTGGGCGTAAAGACGAAGATCTCCTGATCGAAGAGGTCGACCTTCAGCGAATGCAGGTATTCCTTGGCGTCGGTGATCTCATCAGACGCAGCCCAATCGAGCGAATGCTTGAGCCAGTTGATCTGGTCGTCCAAACGTTGAGCGTCATTGGTCTTGGAAGCAGACGATCCGCCCGACTTCTTATATAGCCAGTGGGCGGCAATGCCGTACTCGGCCTGCTCATGCATCTCATAGGTTCGAATCTGAATCTCGAGCGGGCGGGCCGTGGGGCCGATAACCGTCGTATGGAGCGACTGGTAGTTATTGACCTTGGGCATGGCGATATAGTCTTTAAAGCGACCGGGCATGGGGTGCCACAGCGTATGCACTGCGCCGAGCGTGGAGTAGCAATCGCGCACCGAATGGGTAATAACGCGCAGCGCCACCAAATCGTAGATCTCGGAGAATTCCTTGCCCTTGCGCTTCATCTTTTGGTAGATGGACCAATAGTGCTTGGAGCGGCCGTTGATCTGGAAGCCCTCCAGGCCAATGCGGTTGAGCTCGTCGGTGAGCGTCTTGATGGTCTCGGCCAGATAGCGCTCGCGAACCTCGCGCGACTCAGCCACCATGCGCGCGATGCGCTGGTAGGCGTCGGGCTCAAGGTAGAAGAAGGACAGGTCCTCGAGCTCCCATTTAATGGAGCTCATGCCCAGACGGTCGGCCAGAGGCGCATACACGTCCATGGTCTCGCGAGCCTTAAACAGGCGACGGTCCTCACGCAGGGCTGCAAGGGTGCGCATGTTGTGCAGACGGTCGGCAAGTTTAACGATGATGACACGAATGTCCTTGGACATGGCGAGGAACATCTTGCGCAGCGTGAGGGCCTGTTTCTCGTCCATGCTGTCGACTTCGATGTTGGTGAGCTTGGTCACGCCATCGACGAGCTCAGCAACGGTTTCGCCAAACAGGCCGGAAACATCGGCGAGCGAGGTCTCGGTGTCCTCGACGGTATCGTGCAGCAGCGCGGCACACACCACGTCGCAGTCCATCTTGAGGTCTGCCAGAATGATAGCCACCTCGACAGGATGGTTAATGTACATCTCACCCGAGCGCCGCTTTTGGTTGCAATGCTTCTCGGCAGCAAAGCAGTAGGCCTGCTCCACCTTGGAGAAGTCATCCTCATTCATATATTTGAGGCACAGACGCTCCAGCTTGTCGTAGCTGTCCGCCATAATCTCGGGCGGCAGCTCATCGGCATGCTTATAGTGCTCCATCTCCGAAAACGGCTGGAGGGTGGAATCATGGGCGGTACGGGCTGCGGCATCCATCGAGGTCCCCTTCCCCTAGGCCCGCGGTACGATCGGGCGGTTAACTTTGGCTAGCATATCAGAAGCGCACGAATCGAGCGCCCAGCTCCGGAAAGCCGAGAACTCCATGCGCGAGCGCAAGCCCTCCAAATAGCGAATTGACCTGCTCAATTGCACGCGGCCGGGGTTTTCGGCCATCGCGATGCGACGGGTGTCGTCAAACCCCGAAACTCGACAGAAACCAAGCTCTTCGAAGATTCCCAGGCCGCTTTCCACCGAACGCTCGTCGACCGGCGTGCGAGCATCGATGGCAAGGCACATCTGCGCGATGTCGATATCGCTCGCGCTAAAGGAATCGTCCCCGGTCTTGCCGCGGTTGGAGCGCCACATGGTCTGCAGCGCGCGATAGAGCGTGACGAGCTCGTCGCGCTCGGGCGCATAGCAGTCGAGCAGGCGCTCGTTAATGCGGGCGTCGCGCGACGAATAGAGCAGATGGATCACGGCGGGCTGGCCATCGCGGCCGGCACGTCCGCTCATCTGGTTGAACTCGATGGCACCAAACGGCATGTGGTAGAGCACAACATGGCGGATATCGGGCAGGTTGACGCCCTCGCCAAAGGCAGATGTCGAGACGATGCAGCTGAGGCTGCCGTCTCGGAATGCTTCCTCCACGCGACGGCGATCGGAACGCGCAAGCCCCGCGTTATAGAACGCGATATGGGTTGCGCAATCGGGCACACGCTTGCGCAACGTCTTGGCGAGCGCCACGGACTGGTCGCGCGAATTGACGTAGATGACGGTCTTTTCCCCCGTCGCCACAATCGACACCAAACGGTTCTCGCGACTTGCAAGATCGCGGTCGTCCTCGAGCCGCAGGTTCTCGCGCACCGTCTCGTCGACCACCGTGCGAGTGATCGGCAACATGCGGGCAAGCTCGGCCACAACCGGAGCCGTCGCGGTGGCCGTCGCAGCCATAACGACCGGGTCGCCCAGGGCTTTGAGGATATCGGACATGTCGAGATAGGCGCTGCGGTCGCCGCCCTTGGCAAGACCGGCATGATGCGCCTCATCGATAACGACAAAGCCGATGCGGCCCGAACGCGCGAAGCGGTCACGGTGGATAGATAGGAACTCGGGCGTCGTGAGCACGATACCGGTGCGACCCGAAGCTAGGCCGGCGAACACGTCATCGCGCGCGGCCTCCACGGTCTCGCCGGTAAGCACGCCAACGCCAATGCCAAGCGATGCCATCGTCGACGAGAGGTGATAGGCCTGGTCGGCAACAAGCGCACGCAGCGGATAGACAAAGATGCTCGCACGTCCGCGAAGCACCGCCTCACGCGCGGCATGCACATGGAAGATGAGCGACTTGCCGCGGCCCGTTCCCATAACCGCCAAGACACTCTGGTGATCGGCCAAGGCGTCGAGCGCCTCAACCTGCGCGCGGTGCGGCTGGTTCGATCCGATAAAGCTATGGATAAGCGAGCGCGTGAGCTCGGTATAGGAAAGCTGGGCGAGCGTCTCGCGCTTGCGCGACTCCAAGCGCAGGCCGGAATCCGCCGGCTGCACGCCACGACGAAGCTCGCATGCCGGATCGTCGACGCTGGGCAGCGTGGTATCGCGGACCAGAACATCCTTGACCATGAGCTTGGGCTTCACACGACCCTGCCAATGCTCGGCAACGGCCTCGAACACCAAGTCGACAGCGCTATCGCAGTTGATGAGCTTATCGATTTGCGGCACGCGGAACATAATGGCCGGCACACTCGCGGCGCCATCGGTCGCCACAAAGCGCATGTGCTCGCCGGTCTTACCCACCACGGCGCGATCACACATCGTCACGCCCTCGGCAGCCAGCAGCGGCACCTTATTACCCTGGCCAAACGGCTCAAGGCGGGAAATCTGCTCGATGGTCTCGATATTCAATTCGGAAAGGTCGACCGTGGCGGCAACCTCGTCGGTGTCCTCAAAGTCCTCGGCGGGAAGCTCGGACAACACGGCGGAAAGGCGACGGCGGAACTCATCGAGCTTGGATGCCTCGATGGTCACACCCACCGCACCAGCATGTCCGCCGCGACGAATCATCAGGTCGGAACAGCGCTCGATGGCGTCAAACAGGTTAACTTTGCCCACTGAGCGACCAGAGCCGCGCGCGATACCGTCCTCGATCGAGAACAGCAGCGCCGGCACGTGGTAGCGGTTGGTCAGACGGCTTGCCACGATGCCCTTGACGCCCTCGTGCCAGCCTTCGCCGCCCACGACGATCGCGCGTCCGCCGTCATAGGTCTCCTCGACCTTTGCCATGGCATCGCGCGTGAGCTCCGCCTCGATCTCACGGCGCTGGCGGTTGATTTCCTCGAGCTCAGCCGCCAGTGCGCTTGCTTCGATGGGATCGCGGGCAAGCAGCAGGTCGAGCGCCAGCTTGGGATCGGCCATGCGACCGGCAGCGTTTAAGCGGGGAATGAGCGAGAATGACAAGCCATCCGCCGTAATGCTCGAAAGGTCCGCCTTGGCGAGCGCGGCAAGCGCGATATAGCCGGGGCGAGCGGTTACGCGCATCTGCTGGATGCCCTCGGCAACCAGCGCGCGGTTCTCGGGCGTGAGCGGCATCATGTCGGACACGGTGCCCAGCGCCGCGACCTCGATTAGCGAACGCCAATACGACGGCTTGCCCAGGCGCTCACCCAGGACTTGCACCAGCTTGAGCGCCACACCAGCACCGGCAAGCTCACGCGAGGGGCCCTCGTCCTCGAGCTTGGGGTCAGTCAGGGGCACACTCTGCGGCACCTGGTCGGAGGGCTCGTGATGGTCCGTGACCACCAAATCGATCCCCAGGCTCTCCAGGTAGGAAACCTCTTCCTTGGCGGCAATGCCGTTATCGACGGTCACGATCAGCTGGGGGCGAGCGAGCTCGTTAACGCGGTCGAGCGCCGCGCGCGAAAGACCGTAGCCCTCATCAAAGCGATGCGGAATAAACGGCGTGACATCGGCGCCAAACGTGCGCAGCGCCTCGGCCAACAGGCAGGTCGACGTAATACCGTCAACGTCAAAATCGCCAAAGACTGCAATGTGCTCGTGGTTGCGAATAGCACGCTCGACGCGGTCGGCAACGACCGACATGCCCGGGATAATGAGTGGGTCGGCCCAGTCGCGATCGAGCGAAGGCGTCAAAAACAATTGGCCCTCTTTGATGGAGCCAATGCCGTGCGCGACCATAATGCGCGCCACCAGCCCGGGAATGCCCAGACCAGCCGAAAGCTCCTTTTCGAGCTCGGGGTTTTGCTGAGCGACCGCCCAGCGATGCGTCGTCTTAAGCGATGACATAGGCACCCACCCCTGATAGGGGCAGGTCGCCGCGATACCTCTCACGGTTCATAGCGATGAGTCCTCTGTGTATGCCCGCTTCGGCAGGCAGATCTGTTGAACGGATTTATTATACCGTGCGGCGCGGACACAAATCGCCGCAGCATGCCGCGGTTTCGGTAAACGATGCCGGTAATAGCCTCGAAATAATCGAGCGTTTCTGACGCACGGACACATGTGAGCGTCTAGCATATCCAGTCAAAACGGATTCACGAGCAAAGGGAGTCACAAGAGCATATGAAGCAATGGGTTGGACTGGGCAAGTTTCTCGCGGGGCACATGCAAATCATCGTTCCGATTTGTGTGGCGCTCGGCGTGCTCTTTCCTCAACAGATCGGCGTTCTCAAGCCCATCGTTCCCACCCTGTTTGCCTTTATGACGTTCCAAGGCGCGCTCAGCAACACCTTCCACCAGGTGGCTGA
>CAVEDI010000241.1:0-5561 GCA_963614405.1 Oscillospiraceae bacterium
AGGGCGCCACCGGCGCGGCGTCACCCTGCTCGTAGGCCTCGCCCGCGGCCGTGGCCTCGGCCAAGCGCTCGGCCTCCTGGTCCTTGAGCGCTGCCATGAGCGAGCGGATGCGGATGCGCGCGGCGCCCAGGTTGGACACCTCGTCGATCTTGAGCACGGTGTAGATCTTGCCGCTGGCCTCCAGAATCTCCTGCACCTGGTCGGTGGTCAGAGCGTCCAGGCCGCAGCCGAAAGAGTTGAGCTGGATCAGGTCCAGGTCGTTGCGCATCGTCACAAAACGGGCGACGGCGTACAGGCGGCTGTGGTACATCCACTGGTCGACGACGCGAATCGGACGCTCGGGCTTTACCAGATGCGCGAGCGAATCCTCGGTAAAGACCGCAAAGCCAAAGCTCGAGATAAGCTCAGGCAGGGCGTGGTTGATCTCGGGGTCATTGTGGTAAGGACGGCCGGCGAGCACAATGCCGTGGCCGCCGTGGTCCTCGACCCACTTAAGGGCCTCCTCGCCCATGGCCTGGATGTCCTCGTGGAAACGCGCATCGGCCTCAAAGGCAGCGTTGACGGCGGCATCGACCTCGGAGCGCGTGATTTTAGGACCGCGCACGCGACCGCGACCGGCTTGCGCATCGGCCACACGGTCGACGGCGAGCACCTGGTACAGACGGCGCTTGAGCTCGGTCTTGTCGTGATACGGCACAAACGGGTACAGGAACTCGATGTTCTGCTCGCGGATCTCGTCGATATTGAGCGCCAACGCCGTGGGGTAGCTCATGACGATGGGGCAGTTATAGCAGTTGCCAGCCGTCGGATCCTCCTTGCGTTCCCAGCGCACGCACGGCATCCAAATGAAGTCGACATCACGGTCGATGAGGTTCATCACATGGCCGTGGCTCATCTTGGCCGGATAGCACACGCTCTCGGACGGCATGGACTCAATGCCCGCCTGGTAGGTCTTCTTGCTCGACTGGTCGGACAGCTGCACGCTAAAGCCCAGGCGCGTAAAGAACGCATGCCAGAAGGGGTAGTTCTCGTACATGTTGAGTGCGCGCGGGATGCCGACGGTGCCGCGCGGGGCCTCGTCGGGACTCAGGACCTCGCGGTTAAAGAGCAGCTCGTTTTTCTTTTTGAAGAGGTTGGGGGCCTCGGTCTTCTGCTTTTTGTGGCCGGCGCCCTTCTCGCAGCGGTTGCCGGTAATGAAGCGCCTGCCGCCGCCAAAGTCGTTGACGGTAAGCTGGCAGTTGTTAGAGCAACGGCCGCAGCGGACATGCTTTTGCGTCACGGTAAGGTGCGCGATGTCCTCGGCAGAAAGAATGGTCGAGGTGCCGTCGGCACCAGCGCGATCGCGGGCGAGCAGGGCCGCACCATAGGCGCCCATGCAGCCGGCGATGTCGGGACGCACGGCGTGCACGCCGGTGAGCTGCTCAAACGCGCGCAGCGTGGCATCGGACATAAAGGTGCCGCCCTGAACAATCACCTGGCTGCCGATCTCCTTGGGATCGCGCAGCTTAATGACCTTGAACAGGGCGTTCTTGATAACGGAATAGGACAGGCCGGCCGCGATGTCGCCCACCGTGGCGCCTTCCTTTTGCGCCTGCTTGACGCGCGAGTTCATAAAGACCGTGCAGCGACTGCCCAAATCGACCGGGGCCTTGGCATGGATGGCAGCGTTGGCGAACGCGCGCACGTCCATGTTCATAGAGACGGCGAAGCTCTCGATAAAGCTACCGCAACCCGACGAGCAGGCCTCGTTGAGCATGATGTGCTCGATGACGCCGTCCTTCACGCGCAGGCATTTCATGTCCTGGCCGCCAATGTCCAGGATGAACTCGACGCCGGGCAGGAACGCCTTGGCGCCGCGCAGGTGAGCGACGGTCTCGATTTCACCCGAGTCTGCCTTGAGGGCCTCGATGAGCAGCGCCTCGCCGTAGCCCGTGGTGGTCACGTGGCCGATGGCGCAGCCGGCGGGGATGTGGTTGTAGAAATCGGCCATGATGACCTTGGCCGTGCCCAGGATGTCGCCATTGTTGTTGCCATACCAGGTATGCAGCAGCTGGCCGTCCTCGCCCACGAGCGCGGCCTTCATGGTGGTGGAACCGGCGTCGATGCCAATGAACACGCGGCCGGTGTAGCCGTCGAGCTTGCCCTTGGGGACGACTTCCTGGTCGTGGCGGGTTTTGAACTCGGCGAAGTCCTCGTCGGTGGCAAAGAGCGGATCCAGGCGCTCGACCTCGGCACCCTGTGTGTCACCCAGGGCATCGATAGCCTCGATGAGCTGCGGGAACGTGCTGAGCTTGTTGGACTCATGCGCCATGGCAGCGCCGCTCGCCACAAACAGGTGAGCGTTTTGGGGCACAATGCGGTGCTCCTCGTCCAGGTTGAGCGTAAGGTAGAAGCGGTGGCGCAGCTCGGAGAGGTACTGCAGCGGGCCGCCCAGGAAGGCGACGTTGCCGCGGATGGGACGGCCGCACGCCAGGCCCGAGATAGTCTGGGTCACGACAGCCTGGAAGATGGAGGCCGCCACGTCCTCGGGGCGGGCGCCTTCGTTGAGCAGCGGCTGGACGTCGGTCTTGGCAAAGACGCCGCAGCGGCTGGCGATGGGATAGATGGTGGTGGCGTTGGCCGCGAGCTCGTTGAGGCCGCTGGCGTCGGTGTGCAGCAGAGTGGCCATCTGGTCGATGAACGCGCCCGTGCCGCCGGCGCAGGTGCCGTTCATGCGCTGCTCGATGCCGTTGTCAAAGTAGATGATCTTGGCGTCCTCGCCGCCCAGCTCGATGGCGACGTCGGTGGCCGGGATGAGGGTCTCGACAGCGCGCTTGCTGGCGATGACCTCCTGGACAAACTCCAGGTCGAGCCACTGGGACAGCAGCAGGCCGCCCGAACCGGTAATGGAGCAGGTCATTTGGGCCGTCGGCAGCACGGTCGCAGCACCCTCGAACAAGTCGCGGGCGCAAGCGCGGACGTCGGTGTGGTGACGCTGGTACTTGGCGTAGACAATCTGGTTGTCGTCGTTGAGCACAGCGAGCTTAACGGTGGTGGAGCCCACGTCGATGCCCAGGTGCAGGTTGCCGCGGGCGGCCTCGGGGTTGAAGATCGCGCCTTCGGGGGCCTGGGCGGCGGTGGCGACTAGGGGCTCAGCGGCGGTGGCGAGCTCGCTAGCGACGGACGTCTCCCCTGCCGCGTTCTTGGCATCGGCAACTGCCTCGGCAACTTTCTCGGCAGCTGCGGTCGCGGCCTTCTGCGCGGCATCCACCACGGCGGGTGCAGCCTCACGCGCGGCAGCGACCATACGGTCCTTAATGCCCTCGACGAGTTTGCTCATCTGTCTCTCCTCTTAGTTGTTGGACTCGACGGTTGCGGTGGTGTCGACCGCGTCCTCGAGCTGCAGATTCAATAGCTTCATGCCGTATTCCGGCACGTTGATATCGATGGGTTGGCCATACAGGTCGCCGGGGCGCACAAAGGCGATAACCGTCATAATGCGCGCCATGGTCTCGGGCGATTCGGTGAGCCCACGCTCAAACCAGCGCTGAATCAGGCCGACCTCGGCACTCACGACATAGGTAACGTAGTAGTCAAAGAAGGTGCCCAGTGCCAGGCCCAAGATGCCCGTCTGTGCACGCGGCACCACGGCCTCGCGTGCGGTATCGATGATCTTTTTAATAAAGGCGGGGTCGCCGCCCGGGCCCAGTAGGGCCCCGATAAGGTCGCGATTAGCCGCAAGATAGCGAAGCAGCTCAACCGAACCGGGTGCCGGCTCGAGCTCGTCGATGTTGCGGTAAAGATCGGGTAATTGAGCTGCGGTGATAAGCTCCACCCGCTCGCGAATCTCGGCAAGCAGGCCGTCCTCGATCTGGCTGATAAAGTCGGGGATATCGCGGTAGTGCGAATAGAACGTTCGACGCGTAAGACCGGCGCGCTCGGTGAGCGACGCGACGTTAATGCGCGAAAGGTCGCCGCTTTCGGCAAGCTCGCTGGCAAGCGCCTGGCGAAGGGCGCGCTGCGAGCGAAGGGACCGGCGATCACATTTCTCGAGCTGGGACAAGCGTCCTCCTTGTTACTCAGACTGTACGCTATTGCACAGTGCGAGTATTATTGCACACCGTGTGTATCAACACGTAAAGGCAATATTTGGGATGTGTTAAAGGGACAGTTTCTTTGCCATATTCAGCGACCGCCTAGGTTGTGCCAGTTGTGCCTGGCTTTTGGAGCGGCATTGCCGATTGTTCAAAATGTCATTCGTGGGTAGAATAGTGTCGACGGCAGCCCAAGTTGTAGCTAGCTGGGCAGCGCCGTTGTTTGCATTAGGGGGTCAACGCCTTAGCGGCGGCGACCCCTTCTGTTGCGCTTCGAACGCTGCTTGAGTGCCTCGGAAAGGCCGACAAGCGCCGTGAAGAACGAGACCAAAGCAGTCAGAAGCCTCACGAAATCAATCAAATCGGTCATGGGCATCACCTCCCATCAGATGGAGGGCGCTGCCCGGCACATGGAACTGCCGTCAACGATACCAATTCTATCAAAGCGCAGTTAGATATGCGAATGTTTGTTCGTATTTCAAGAGACCAGCGTCACCTGTGACAAAGGGGCTGTCCCTTTGTCACATTATTCGATGACGGTGCGGGAGTTTTGCTTGAGCATGGTGGCGAGCATGTGTTTGGGGACGGCGTGGACCGTGCAGCTGCCGATAGTTGCGCTCGCGGCGGCCTTAGCTGCATCGCTTGCGTTTTTGGTCGCGTAGCTGTGGCGGAAGCGCTTGAGCATGGCGATGTCGTTGCCGCCGTCGCCGTAGACCGCGACCTCGTCCGCGGCAATGCCGTAGTAGCCCGCCAACCATGCCACGCTCTCGCCCTTGTTGCACGCCACGTCCGTGATCTCAAACATCACCGGATCGAACGGCGCGTTGACTACACGGTCCGATCGCTCGGCCAAATACGCCTTAAGGTCGCGCTCCAGCTCGGGCGAGATCACACGGCAGTTGATCTTGCACACATCGTGGCGCAGAATGTCACCGATCGACTGGTCGAAATACTGTTCCTCGTGATACCCGCCACGTGCACGCATGCCGCGCATCACGATGCGCTTGATAGGACTGTCCTTTTTAAAGCCCGCCTGATGCATCTCGAACGAGCCGCTCGAGAACATGCCATCGGGCGTGGAGCAATCAAAGCAAATGTCCGGGAATGCCTTGAGCAGCTCCTCGGTAACCTGCGGATCGATGGTCCAGGTCTTGAGCACCTCGCCATGACTGTCGCGCACGATGGAGCCGTTAGAGCAGCAGGCATCGAGCGCCAGGCCCGTAAAGCCATGCTCGCCGACCGGCAGCGTCGAGCGCCCGGTCGCGGGAACCACATGCAGGCCAGCCTCGGTCAGCTCGCGAATGGCACGGCGGATGGTCCCATCCGCTTCGTGCAGGGCGTTCAGCAGCGTTCCGTCTAAATCACTCGCGAACATCTTGATCATGGGCATGCCTCTCCTTCGTCTGCACGATATTGTAGACGAAGGAGAGGCATGCCCAAACAATGCCGTTCCGGCGCGACGCGCCACTGCCTCCACAAATTCACGGT